>CAYSLN010000182.1:0-4613 GCA_964431825.1 uncultured Pirellulales bacterium
AGGTCGCCGCCGAGGGCATAGATGCCGAGTGTGTTTTTCTTTCCATGCAGGAGGATTTTCCGGGAGTCGTGAGAAAGTGCGAAGAGATACAAATTTCCCTCCACGGCGTCGAGTACGATTTGATGCACAATTTCGCTAAGTGCGCCGGTAAAAGTGTCGCAGCAGAAGATGGTTGTTTTTTCTTCGTCGAGTTTGCTGGAGGGCAGGGACATTTTTACGGAGGTGAAGAAAATGCGGTTCTCACGGGCATAAGAGACGTGCAACCAGGGATGGTACAAGATGCCGGCGAGTTCTGCAGCGGCGCCTGTGCAGACGTATATTGCGGTGGAGTCATTGCCGTCGAGATTTTCGGGTGAAGCAAGGAGCCGGCCGTTAGGGTCGATGACGGTCCGCTCGACAAGCGAGCCGAGAGTGGGTCTCTTGGCGTCGAAGAATTCATCTTCGGGCTTGATATATGCGATTGCACGGGAATCGGGTTTGAAAGCATAGCCAATAGCTATGGCTGGTGCGAGGAATGTTGCGGGGATGTTTTCGGCCGGTGAAACAATGTATAGGTCGTATCCAACATCCCATGTGTTGCCATTGATACGCTCGGCGCCATAGGCGATAAGCCGGGAGTCTGGTGAGAAACGGATGCGCCATAGCCGCTGTGAGCTTGTTGTGAGGATCTTTTTGTTATTGGGGTCAGCGGTTGGGGCGAGAACAAGCTGGAAGAAATTCAGGTTTTTTTCTTTGACTTTTTTGATTAGTTCCGGGCTTATTTTTTCAGCAAGCTGTTTGTTGATGTTTTCGACGAGGTACCTCTGGACCCAGGCAATGTGCTGGTCATTGAAGGAATCTTTCTGGCCATTGTCTGTGGTAACAGGTTTTCCGATGAAGGGGAAGTTGCTGTCTTTGATACCTTCGATGAGGATTTTCTGTTTAAGGATTTCGGCGTTAGCCTTGATTGCTTTAACCTGGTCCGGTGGCAGGCGGTCGATAGAGCGGTTGAAGTCATCTACTTTGACAATTTTGCCATAGGCAAAGTGCGAGCTGTCAGAGGAGATGGCGGGCCAGTTAGTGGTGGTTTCTTTTGGGGTGATTTGGGTTAGAGAGCCGGTGTTGCCATCGACTATAAAAAGAGCCCCGTTTTTGCTGTAGACGCCTTTGGAACCGTCTGCGGACCATTGGAGGGAATCTTTCGGATAGCAGCCGGCAAAGAAAGATACAGCGATATAGAAGGCAATAAGGCACCAAGTTATCTTTCGATTACTCATAGCGTTTCTCCTTTGAGATATTGTTTGTAAGCATTAAGCAGACTGGTTTTGGTGGTCTTCGTTTGTGCATAAGGTCTGTGCTGCATCGCGGCCAAGGTTTTCTGTCGCCAGAAGCTGTCTTCGACTTTTTGGGCAGTCGGATACGCCGAGACCGTCGGGGTGTAGCCACTGACATCGAGCGAATAAGTCGCCAGCCGTGTCGGGTTTGACCGTTGCCCGATGAAAAAGCCGATGCCGAAGGCGATGATGATGGTTGCCGCGACGGCAAGTTTTGTTATCCCGCCTTTTGTAATGAATCTCAATATAGTCGGCCCAGTAACAGCCGGTTCTATCTCTTGAGACTTGGCCAGCGTCATCGAAATATCATCATGAACTCTCCTGTCCAGCTTGGCGCTGGCTTTTATTTGCAGTTTCTTAATCAGCTTGTGTACATCATCTTTCGGTTTCATTTTTTCACCTCGCTATTTAACAGTGACCGCAGTTTATGTAACGCGTACCGGTACCTGCCCTGCACTGTGTTAATTGAAACACCCAGCGACCTTGCGATAGTTCTGAATTTCAAGTCGCTATACGAGTGCATGAGGAAAACCTCTCGCTGTTCATATGGAAGCTGTGCAAGAGCCAAACCTAATTGACGCAACTCTTCACCAAATATAGCAGCAGCATCCGGACTGTTTGACTTCGACGAAACTACATCTACTCTATCCAGCCCATAACTTGCGTGTTTTTGCCTTGCTTTATTTCTGTTGCGTGCTCTATTGGCAACGCAGGTTGCCAAGTAGCCTTTTAAACTTCCGGTAAGTCGAAACTTGCCAGAGGACTTGATAAATGATACAAAGACATCGTGCACAACATCCTCGGCAGAGCTTACATTATTTAAAAGAGCAGCCGCCAGCGTAACTAAATCATCTTTGTACTTTTCATAGATTCCCCGCAGGGCATCACGGTTACCACGATTGAACTTCAATATAAGTAACTTATCTTCCAACATTGAAATTTACTTTCCTAAGCTCAAAGAACAATCGATTGTCGCCTATATAACAACTAAACAAGCTGTTTTAGTATAAATAAAATGACTCTTTCATGCCATTTTTGCCTTTCAGTTCCATAAGCGCGTAGAAAAAGGCCGGGTTCAATCAGCCCGGCCTTTGTGTTCAAGAACCATATCTTCTGGATAAGCTCATTTGGGCAAATTCTCAGGCAGTACTTCTTCAACTGCGAGGTCGCCATAGATGACACGATAGGTTTCGGAACCTGTCGGACGATACCAGAAGACAGGCGTATCAGCATCGCCGTAGCTCACATTCTCACCGGCATATCGCCAGTTACTGTCGGCGGGCAATTGCGCCACAAACATTATTCCACGATACATTTGCATTGCCTCAGCCTGTCGTTGCTGTTCTGATGTTTCGCCATCGCCAAACTTACCTTGTTTTATCATCTCCGCGGTAACTTTCGGCAAATCTACAGGGTTGAACGTCGGCGGGAACGTGCCATCTTTGGTCCAGGTAGACCACATTTTCAAATAATCTATCAGATCCTGCTCAGTTACTGTGGAGACATCTGCCTGAACTTCCAGAGGTGTGTAGCCCTCCGGCGGTGTCAGGTCAAAGAGCGAGTCATCGAGTTCAACATTAAATTGAAAATCGGTCATGATTATGTTCATGCCAGGAGCATCCGCATACTCCATCTCCACGCGAACAAGCTGTCTGGTTTGCGGGTCAACCCAGACGGTGTTTGTCACACTTTCTTCTATGACCCGGAATCCCTGAAGTACTCTGCCATCTATTTCTTTCTCTCCAAGCACCTCATCAGCCTGGCAGGGCAGCGACCTCAATCTTTCAACGACCGCGAAAGCCCCCTTAGCGGGGTCGTGTTGATAGTTAGAAGCCTCGAAGTCGATATACTGTTTTCTGATCGGCCAGATGGAAATGCCTTTGTTCTGTGTCCAATCAATGACGTTTATATAACCATCCGGGGTTGTTGTTCGCACATGTCCAGGCTCTTTAAACGCCATCTCTATCCGCAGAGTCGGCATACTTTCTACAGATGTCTGGGTCACAACACTATAGGTCATTGTTCCGGCATTGTGAAGCTGCTCAACAACGCTCGCAAAAACGACACCAGCTCCACGACCACCAAAATGACTCATTCCCAAAAGCACTGCTATAATTATCACCACCGCAGCGGCTAATTTTGATATTCCACTTTTCACGATATATTCCCCTAAAACATAACGTTTCGGTTGTCTTGTCTTGGTTAAAATTTCACCAAAATCTCTCGATGTCTGTTCTGTGATTTCATGTACATCAGCCGGTACATCTTCGGAGCCGATACTTTTCAGGATTTCTTCAATACTTTCGTTATTCATTTTATTGCTCCTGTTCTGCCAAAGTCGCCATTCTGCTTTTCAAAGTTGCAAGTGCCTTGGAGACATGCGACCTTGCTCCGGCCTCAGTACAGCACAGCTTCCCAGCAATACCCTTGTAATCCTGTTGCTCAAGGTATCGCATAACTATTGCTTTTGCCTGCTTAGCTGGAAGCTGGCTTATTGCCCGTCTGACTATTGAGACCAGTTCATTTCTATCGAGTTTACTATCAAGATCAGGGCTTTCCTGGGTACAGATTTGGACCTGGCTTGGGCTGAATTTTCCATTTTTTCCTATTCTATCTCTCCATGCTTTGGAGTTAGCCGACAGCACAATTCTGTAGATATAGGCCCCTGCTTTCTTGCCATTGAGCTTCTCTATATGCTCCCACATTCCCAGCAGCGCATACTGCATTGCCTCGGCGAAAAGCTCTTTATCACCTGTAAGCCTCCAGAGAATCGACGACAAATATCCAGCATACCTGGTTCTTAGTTCCCTGAAGAGCTCAGCGCGCTTCGCATAATTCATTTTTTAACTCTCCAATTTTCTGCTAAGCCCGAACATGTTCAGCTTTTACATAATATTAACCAGCGAGCAGCAGTTTTGTGTAAAACTTTCGTGAAAAAAATCGGGCGCCCGCTTTTTTGTGGCTATTTTGAAGGACTTTTCTTGCGTTAAGCTCTCAACTGCGAATGCCACCATAAATGGCATCACAATTATATCGCCAAAAACAATCAACCGCTTGAAATCCACTCGCTTTAAGCTTTTCAAAATGCCATTCGAGCGGTAGTCCCTCTTCCGAACCCTCCCATGGCTCGGTCAACTTCCTACGAAATTCCTTAACATCTATTTTAAGAACCCGACCATATCCATCCCAGAACCCTTCCCAATCATCGGCTTCGCTATTTTGTTGTTCTCTTTGCATCTGCTCTCTATGTTTTTTCCATCCAGCCTGAATGAAGGAATTGCTGCTACAGGCGTGGTCGGC
>CAYSLN010000183.1:0-4592 GCA_964431825.1 uncultured Pirellulales bacterium
ATTTAAGATGTCCAGCATTGTTATGGGCAAATAAATTCGTCGCCCTCGTATCGAGTCCCGGCTTATGGCTCACAGGGCACAGTTAATGAGAAACAAGATGAAAGCTGTAAGATACGAAAGCGGTTTTTCACTCTTTGAGGTGTTAATCGCAATAATACTGGTTGGTCTTGCAATCGCAGCTCTGGTTGTGGCCAGTAACTCATTCACAATAGCTAATGGCGCTGGAGCAGATTTATCAACCGCCGAGTTTCTAATTGAACAGATAAAGGAGCTTACCACCCTGCTGCCGGTAGTCGATCCCCAGACCGGCATCGCAGCATTCGGGCCGGAGGAACCAAACCTGGTTGATTATGACGATTTGGACGATTTTGATGGTGCGAGCTTTTCTCCACCAATTAGTGCTGATAGAAGTTCTCTTAACAATTTTGCCGCGTTTAGTCAACAGATTACAGTTGAAAATGTCAGTGCATCAAATTTTGAACAGGTTGTAAGTGACCACGCTAGTTACTTTGTCAGAGTAACTGTGAGGGTTCTTTTGAACTCTAAGGAAGTCAGTTCAGCGAGCTGGATTCGAGCCCGGTACTAAAAGGCGTAAATCGTACTGCGTAAAGCGCTGAGCAAGATGCGAATCATGAGATACAAAACACAGAATGTGAGATACAAAGATGGTTTTACCATCGTTGAGCTACTGATCGCTTTGGCAATATCGGGCATACTCCTTGCCGCGGTGGCTGTGGCTTTTAATGCCTCGGTCATAAATTACCGCGAAAACGAGAATATCTTCAAAGCAGTCAACAGCGCCCGGCAGGCATTGTTTCGAATAACCAGCCAACTTCGGACGGGGCATTGGGTTGACCCCAACGCACCGAGTAATGAATGCAGTTTTTTTACTGCTGATGATGAAGATATTACTTACCAGCACAGAACCGCTGACAACAAACTTTACCTGATAACCAACAGTGATAGCCAGGAGTATGTTCTCTGTGAAAATGTCACCTCTATGAGTTTCATCAGGACTCCAACTGACGATGGACTGGACTGCAAGAGCGTTCAGATCGCTATGACGGTTCAAAGCGGCAATGTACAGCGAACGATTTCAGCCGCAGCAGTTATCAGAAGAAATTTGGAGTGATTATTGTTTGTCGTTTAATAAAGATATTTACATACCACCTCACTTTTATCTTCGCTGGCTGCAATATTTGCTGTAAACTATCTTAATATCTAAGTTTACATCTCCCGGCAAAAACATCCAAAGTGTTCTCCCTCAATCCACGTCACAAATCTTTAACGAAGCAGTTTTACATAAAATACTTGATTTTTGCTTTTTTTTACCCATACTTATACAGCATTAGAAGAGCTTGAAGGGCGGTTAGCTCAGTTGGCTAGAGCGCCTGCTCGACACGCAGGAGGTCACTGGTTCAAGTCCAGTACCGCCCAGTGCCAAAACCTTGTTGTCAATAGTAGACAACGAGGTTTTTTTATTGCCCAATATTTTTGAGGGATTATGTTCCAAAATAAAGTGTCAATCCCCGCCCCAAACTGGCAATAGACAATGCGCCGGCACCAACCAAAATCAGTGATAATCAATATAACAACCTAGTCCAGGCTTGCCAGCATTTTAGTTTGCCCAAGAGCGTGAAACAAGCTACAATCTAAGTGTGATTAAAAGAAGAAAAACCAAAACAGTCATGGTTGGTACGGTAAAAATCGGCTCTGTCGCCCCTATTGTCATCCAGTCCATGACCAACGTGCCAACAGTCGATATTGCCCGTTGCGTACGACAGATAAATTTGCTTGTACATGCTGGCTGTCGTCTGGTCAGAATCGCCGTCCCAAGACGGGCTGATACCGCTGCTTTTTCAAAAATTGCCCAAAAAGTAAATGTCCCGTTAATCGCTGATGTTCACTTCAGCCCAAGTCGGGCCATTGAAGCAATAGAAGCTGGAGCTGCTAAAGTAAGGCTGAACCCCGGCAATATAAAGAATCGCGACAGTATCTATCGAATAATAGATGCAGCAAAAATGCACAAGGTCGCCATCCGCATAGGCATAAACGAAGCAAGCATCAGAGACCTCAAAAAACAGCCTGTACCAATTAAAAAACGTACAGCTTTGATGCTAAAGGAAATGAAAAAATACGTTTATCTGTTCGAAAATCGCAATTTCAACCAACTGGTTTTAAGCGCAAAAAGCAGCGACACTCTAAGGACTATCGAAATCAACCGCAGCATTACCGAGACTTTCGACTACCCAATCCATCTCGGCCTTACCCACGCTGGTCTGCCCAAAGATGCTCAAATACCCTCAGCTATCACGCTGGGAACATTGCTCGCGGATGGCATTGGTGACACCATCAGAGTAAGTGTTGCCGGCAGTCCGGTTATGGAGGTCGGAATTGCGAAGCAGATTCTAACCACGCTTGGCCTCCACGAACGCTCAAGGCCGGAACTGATAGTTTGCCCTACCTGTGCAAGGGCCCAAATAGACGTAATCAAACTGGCTCACCAAGTTGAAAAGGCCCTGCACAACATCGATAAACCGGTGCGGCTTGCTGTGATGGGCTGTATCGTCAACGGGCCCGGTGAGGCCGCCGACGCAGACCTCGCCGTCTGTGCTGCGAAGAAAAAGGCCTACATCTATCGCAAAGGCCGAAGAGTCTCAATAGTACCCGAACCCAAAATCATCCAGGCACTGCTCAAAGAACTACAAAAGTTATAAACACTATGTACACCCAGGAGAATCTACCGGACACGTCTCCAAAGCCATTGAAAACAACACTTAAAAGACTTTGTATAGTTGTCGTTTTCAGCATCGCCTTTGGATACATTGAAGCCGCAGTGGTTGTCTATCTGAGAGAGATCTTTTATCCTGATGGATTCACTTTTCCCCTGGCCATATTTGGTATGGACCCACTCTGGAAGCGGTTTTTGTTGACTGAAATTGGCAGAGAAACAGCCACGATAGTTTTAATCCTGACCGGTGCATGGTTATTCGGCCGAAATCTCCAACAGAAAACAGCCTACTTTCTGACCATCTTCGCAGTTTGGGATATCTTCTACTACGTCTGGCTCAAAATTCTCCTCGACTGGCCCAGCTCGGTTATGGACTGGGACATACTATTTCTAATGCCAGCCCCCTGGGCTTCACCTGTCCTTTACCCAGTCCTTGTCTCAATCACAATGCTTATATTCGCTATAGTAATGCTCTACCGTTGCTCTCACGCCAAGCCTATAAAAGTAACCCTGATTGACTGGCTTGGTTTCTCTCTTGCAGCCATTATTGTAGTTGCTTCTTTTTGCATTGCTGGATTGCACATCACCGAGCCCAATTTCCAGTCCTATTTCTATTGGCCGTTATTCGCACTCGGTTATATGACTGCCGTTGCAGTCTTCCTGAAATGCCTAATGAAGTCCAAATAGAAACAGGAATGACAAGAACATAAGCGCACACATATACTGCTGCATTTATGACTTGTACGCCTATAAGACTTTTAGACTTTAGTATTGTCTCTTGTGTTCGCTTCGGCTGGCTTTTTATTCGGTATTGGCCGACTATTTTTATTAGTCTCTTGTACATACCCCTCGAATTTGCCGAAAATCATCTTCCCAGCCGAGGTTTGAAGCGAGCTGGTTACACTAACGAGCAATTCCCGCCCAATCTTATTGCGCGCGCCCTCAACAACAACCATCGTCCCATCATCAAGATAACCAATACCCTGCTCTGCTTCTTCACCGGGCTTTATGATTTTGACCCCCATTGTTTCGCCCGGCAAAATGACGACCTTTAGAGAACTGGCCAAATCGTTTATATTCACTACATCAACCGAACGCACATGTGCAACCTTGCTAAGGTTATAATCCGTCGTTGCCAATCTCCCATTGCAGTGCTTCGTAAACACCATTAACTTCTGGTCGACACCTTTCGATTCCTCAACCTCCGGAACCACGGAGTCATCAATAACCACGTCCATGATAGGATTCATCCTCATCTTGTTAAGAACATCAAGTCCCCGCCTGCCGCGATTACGCTTGAGCTTATCAGCCGAATCAGCTATCAGCTGCAGCTCATTGAGAACAAAACGCGGAACGATCAGCGGAACATCAAACAACTTACTCTGACAAAGATCCGCTATTCGCCCGTCAACGATTGCCGAAGTATCCAAAACCAACGGGCTTGAGCCTTTGGTCTGTTTAGCAAACTCAACATAAGGAATCACAAAGCGCACATCATCTTTCGTTCGCATCACGACGCCAATGGTAAGATAGCATATACATATACCCATAATCCATTTGATTGCCTCGATCGATATAGAACTCAAGTTCAGTCTATAAATGTCGTTTAGCATATCAACAACCTGAGCCAGCCCCCAGCTGAGGAACATACCCACCAAAAGTCCGAAAAACACTCCCGCCAATGACGCCAGTGACTTCTTCGGCGTAAAAATATCCACAATTAAAGCCACCGCTACCAATACCATACCACTCCAGAAGATTATATAAAAATTCCTTCTTCCGGGTTCCCCAGAAACCTCATCCACACTTAAGTTGACGATTAAAACAGCTATAATCATAACAAAAAACACAAATCTAAAAA
>CAYSLN010000184.1:0-4577 GCA_964431825.1 uncultured Pirellulales bacterium
CAAACAAAACTATTATGATAATTTTTGAGCCTGCCTTCACATCTTCGCTAAAAGGATTGTAGCACAAAAGCTATCCATTTTGCAAGGATTTTTTAAAAAGATATTGCGCCCGTAAACGCGATATGGGCCTGTATGAAGCAAAATCCAGGTGTGTTTATGAGCTTTGAAGCCTTTGCGGCTCTTTTTGCAGACTCTTGAGCAGGTAATTATTCACCACCACATCCCAGCTCATATTTTTTGCAAGCTCGTAACCGGTTTGAATCATCTCCCCTATCTCGGCTTCGGTTTTCGGCAACCGGTGAATGATTTCCTTCGCAACCCTCTCGCTCTCGTTTTTCTCCGTCCGGGTTCGCACCAGCCAGTCGATTTGCACTAAGTCCTCGATATCGATATGGTCAAAATTGCCCACTTTCGTATAGTCAGCAACAATGGCGTTCCTGACGTCTTCCCCTCCCGTCACGTCTCGCAGGAATCCCGAGCATCCACAAACGCTGCTGAACACGCATATCCCTCCGAAAGTCAACGGCTCAAGCTGAGCTATACCGAACGGCTCATAAATACTCTGCCCGAGTTCGACATCGCTTCCCTTCCGAATATCCATAAATTCCATATCTCCCGGCATCCTCTTGCCGCAGTTCTTCGCCTCAAATCCGAACTGGTTGATAAAAACGACTTTTATGTTATGGCTTCTGGCGTTGAATTCCTGCACCGCCGTGTAGAAATATGCCTCGCCACCCGACAAATCAGGCCAGCCCTCACGATGTGCAACAGGCCATTTATAAGCTGATTCCATATTATAGATATCGTGGCTCCGACGTTGGGAAACCTCCGTGGACAGCAAAAACAATACACCTGTCTTCGCCGTGGCTCTAAACTCCTTCTCTATCGCGTACAGCACACTCAAATCTCGCCACAACCCCTTGCTCCTTACTAACCTCGTAACGTGGGTGAAAACAAAATCCGGCCTGTAACCCAGCAGATTTTCACAATACCTCTGCAGTTTCTCCTTCGAAGCCAGCTTATCTGCAACGCTTATCTGATACGCCGGCACGCCGTTATAAACTATATCGATGTCCGCAGTCTCAAATTCCGGTGCCAGAAACCGTAACTCATCCACCACATAATCACCTACCGCGCATATATGGTCACAGTATTTTGAAGCCTCTACAAGAGAGTGCTTGTAATAAGAACTCTGGTCCCCGAATATTTCATTGACGTAGAGTTTATCTTTGTGAGCCTGCTCAATGGCATTATAGAACATCGTATCATGCCCGGCGTGCTCCTCCACGATGCGGCGCATCGTCGCAACTTCATGAGCATAAAAAACAGTCCTGAAATTGCAACTTGGCTCCAGTACAGCCGCCAGTGCTGTCGGCATCCCCATATACTCATGAGAAATAACGACTGTCGATTCCTTGGCTGCACCGAGCGCTTTTAACGCATCAATTGCAACAGGTGCCAATCTGATATATTGCTCGTAGTCCCACAGGTTTTCGTATAAATGGCTGCGAATACCAAACTCTTCGTACAGGCGCCTCTTGAAGTCGTCAACCACCCCCTTATCCATAAGCCTTACATCAACCAGCAACACCTCGGGCGAGCTCTTCACTCCTGTCTCCTTGTCAACAAACGTTCGCCTCCCATAGACAATACCCGCATTGTAGTATTTCTCTATCTTACGAAATGCCGAGGCATAACCCACGTTTACAAGCCCGTCAAAAGATGAATAGAGCACTTCACCATCCTCACCGAGCCGGTCCAATATGGAGCCTTCGGTGGTAAACAATGGGCCGACAAGAATTGAACGCTCTACGGCATCGAGATAAGATTTACAGGTGAAGAACCCCTGCAGGACAGCGCCTATACCGCCGATTTTACCCACCGCCTCGTGGGTGACATGCACAACCGTTGTATCTCTGGCCATGCCAAGTTTCCCTCTAAGTTTTAATTACGAAGTTCAGTCACGTTGTTTTTACGACTTCCATTTAAAATATAAAAAATAGCTGCAATGCAGCCAAACTTAGAGGGATTCACCTGGCTTTTTTTTCTATAGACCGAAAAACTCGAAAAAGAAATGCTTATAGAGGCTGTTTTTTAGGACTTCTTAGCTGTACCTTAAAATTTTTCTTGTTATGGTTAACTTATTCGCGTCCGTAGATTTCTTATCAGACCGGCAAGCACCTGCTGCGGAACATCAGCAAGTTCCGGCTCTGGTATCTCGCTCAACCCTATCCCGTCGAGTATCTTTAACGCCTGTCGACCATAGGGGGCTATCAAATCCGCAGTTACCTCAGCCGGCTCCAGCTCACCGTCAGCCATTTGCCGCAGGTACAATATTATATTCTTCGTAAGCTCCTTATCGCTCATCTCAGGTGCTAACCTGGCAACCAACCCGGATTGGCCTTCCGGCTCGGCAGGTAACTCAACAACCCCGTCTGGCGGTACCTGTTTCTCCTTTAATATATCCTGTGTAAGCCTGTACGTTTCGTCCATCAGTCGCTTTTTTCTCTCCTCCTCGCTTTCATCGATTGGTGCGAGCTTAAGCTCTTCTTCATCAGTTTCCGGACTCGGAACATAAAGCTTGTTATGACATGCCGGGCACTTGCCCCATTTCCCCCCGGCACTGTCGGCCGCATCTATCTTTTTACCACAATAATCACAATGAAATGTTATCGTCATTTTATCACCTCTGTTGAATACTATGGTCTCTCAGTTTTATATTCCGCCACTACCTCTGTAGTTATCCCGCCGCGAGGCGTAAATCGAGAAGTTACTTTCATCCAGCGAGGCTTGCAGAAACCGCTCAAATCATCCAGTATATCATTTGTCAGAGCTTCATAAAATATACCCTCATTTCGGTAGCTTTGCATGTAAAATTTCAGGCTTTTCAGCTCGATGCACGATTTGTCGGGGCAATATTCGATAATAATCTCACCAAAATCAGGCTGGCCCGTGCGAGGGCAAACACTCGTAAATTCGGGGCATCTAACAGTTATACTGTAGTCCCGTCCGGGGCGAGGATTCTCAAACAACTCTAATTCAGGCCTCTTTTCCATTTAGTTGAGCCTCGTAATATTCCGCCAAACCAATATAATAGATGTTACTAACATTGGCAATAGTGAGCAAAAATGTTTGAAGAAAATAAAAAAGCGGTTGTTTTACTGAGCGGCGGGCTTGATTCAGCTACGACCTTGGCCATCGCCCGCAGCGAAGGCTATCTGTGCTACGCTCTAACCTTCAGTTATGGCCAACGACACAAGCAGGAAATCGAGGCTGCAAAGAAAATAGCTGCCTCCATGGGAGTTGCCGAGCACCGCATAACCGATATTGATTTAGCTGGCCTCGGCGGCTCAGCCCTTACTGACTCTGCCATTGAAGTGCCCAAGGATACGACCAACCTGGGCGTCTCGGGCCAAATCCCATCGACCTATGTCCCCGCTCGTAATACAATCTTCCTAAGTTATGCACTT
Source organism: uncultured Pirellulales bacterium (assembly GCA_964431825.1). Taxonomy (GTDB): domain Bacteria; phylum Planctomycetota; class Phycisphaerae; order Sedimentisphaerales; family Anaerobacaceae; genus CAYSLN01. Next base: position 3,471 of record CAYSLN010000184.1, read on the forward strand.
GGCTGGGCCGAAGTGCTCGGCGCCTTCGACATCTTCATTGGCGTCAACGCAATCGACTACAGCGGCTATCCCGACTGTAGGCGCGAATTTATTACTGCTTTCGAAAAAACTGCCAACCTCGCGACCGCCGCAGCCGTTCAGGATAAGGGTCGCTATAAAATCTGCACCCCGATTATAAACATGACAAAGACTCAGATTCTCCTTACAGGCACAAAGCTCGGCGTCGATTACTCACTGACCCACAGTTGTTACGACCCTGACGAGCAAGGCAGAAGCTGTGGCCGATGCGATGCCTGCCGATTAAGATTAAAAGCCTTCGCAGAAGCAGGCCTCAAAGACCCGATCGAATATATAAATATATAAATATATAAAATGAAAGTAAGCGAAATCTTTTATTCCATACAGGGCGAAGGCCTCTTGGCTGGCGTCCCCAGCGTGTTTGTACGTCTTGCGGGTTGCCCTTTGCGCTGCCGATGGTGCGATACTAAATACGCCTGGGACGAAGGAGCAGCAGACAACTACAGCATCGCCGAAATTATCCAGGCCGTCCAAAAATGGCCTTCTTGTTTCGTCGTAATAACCGGCGGCGAGCCGATGATTGGCTCCGCTTCGCACAAAGATGAACTTATAAAATTAGGCAAACAACTCAAAGCCTCCGGAAAACACATAACAATTGAAACTGCCGGCATCGCCTTCATACCGGATATGCCCTGTGATTTGATGAGCATTAGCCCCAAGCTGAGTAACTCCACACCCCGGGAACCCAAACTTGCCTCAATACACGAGGATTCGAGACTGGATATAGCCGTCCTCCGTGAGCTGATTGATAATTATACATACCAACTAAAATTTGTAGTGGACTCAAAAGACGATTTACCGGAAATAAAACAGACAATAGAGAAACTCGCAAACACCGATTTAGAATTAGAAAAGGTAATGCTAATGCCCCAGGCCGCTACAAGAGCCGAGCTCCTGACCAAATCACCGATGGTTGCCGACTTGTGTAAACAAACCGGCTTTACCTTCTCCCAGCGCCTGCAGGTTTTTCTATGGGATACCGCTCGAAATGTTTAATCCTTTTAGAAATGCTACTTAGCTACAAATAGC
>CAYSLN010000185.1:0-4506 GCA_964431825.1 uncultured Pirellulales bacterium
GGCGACTCATCACAAAGCCTTTGAACTTCAGCACGGATTCAATCAGGGAGTACAAATCCTTTACCTTGATAGGTCCCCGGAGCTTGCCCTGAAGTTTGAGAGTGACCTCGCCTTTGATCTTGGCAGGGTCGTATATAAAATCCATACCCAGATACTCGCCCCCTAAACTCAGTAAATCAATGATTTGAAGCTTCTCAGGCAGGTTCAGGTTCAGGGTTTGCTCGCCGTTGGGGATAGGCGTCGGTTCATACGGCCGGGTAACAACCGGACTTGGCTCAATAACTTTACCTGGCTGCGCAGCGGCAGGCGTTGGTTTTGTTATTGTGGGCTCGCTGGGCTCGGCTGCTGGTCGAACCTCTTGCCTGCCGGCCTTCTGCAGTTGACGAAAAGCAACGACAATTTTTTCCAGCCAGTTTACCGGTGCAACAACCAGCACTGAATCGTTGTGAACATCTATAATTGCTCTTGCAGCGGCGGTTGTGTCCGGCGGATTAGAGAAGCTGCCGATAGATATATTGCCGAGCGTCGTTGCAATCTGCTGATTGGATGGCAGAAGTCCGACTGCCGAGACAGAAGAAATTGTTTTTATGGCGAATTGTTCACTTGAATCAACAACCTGCAAGATAGCGATTGCTTTTGTTAGCTCATTCGGCGGAGCGGTTACGAGAAGCGCGTTGGTGCCGGGAATCTGTGACACTGTGCCTATATTGAGCTCAGCAAGATACTGCCTGCCCTGCTTAGCTTGTATGTGATTTAGGGGGAAAAACTTGTGTTGTACCGTTCCGGAGGTGCTGCTTTGCTCTGCAGCAAAAAGGCAACTGCTGCATAGCGAAAATATTACCGCCAAAATGAGATTGAAGGACCAGCTATAGCCCATACCCCCGTGAGAAAAACGCCGTTCCATCATCATAAGTTACCTCGTAGTTTGACAAACCCAGAATATAGATACAAAAATAGCACTCATACTAACTAATCAGACAGAGAAAAGGGCCAAAAGTTCCCATTTTCAGTATTAAAAACACTAATTTACTGACCCGTAAGCTAAAAAAAATGCCAATCGCAAGGTAAAAAAAGGGAACGGTTTTTGGGTCCTATAATTTCAGCCTTGATTTGATTGGATTCGTGGGGTGGTTCCCGTTTGGCGGCGTGTTGTGAATTGGCCAATCAGGTCTGAACCTGCACTCGATGGGCAGGGTTTATTACCTCCTCTGACGAGTGGAACTACGCGGCCTCAATCGCCTTCTAATTATCTGGTTGTTGCTACGAGTTGGATTTTGCTGTACATCCTCCAATTCTTTGCCCAAGTCGCCCAGGTTCTTTGCCTCTTCGGAACTTATACGTGCAGCTCTGAACTCGGAGATAAGTTTGTCCATCTGTTCGGCCTTTTCCTGGGGGTTTTGTTCCGAATCTGTTTTGTCAGACTCGAGATTCCCTTGCAGATCCTTTATTTTGTCGACAAGCTCTCCCAGTGCTTCACTTTCCTGGTTGTTTATCGGCGTGTCTATTGGTGGACTCGCAGGTGGTCTTGTTACGGCGCCGGCTCGAGTCTTATATCGAGAGATCGAAGTGGGTATTGGAGTGGTCTCGGTAGGCCTTGAAATGGTCTCAGCAGGCATTACTGCAGTGGTCTCGGCGGGCATTGGTGTAGTCTCAGCATATTCGGGTTCGTTTTGTATATTGGTGAACGTGGAGACAGACGGCGAGCTTGCCAGAAGATTTATTTGTCTCTGCCTTTGCTCAACGGGCAGCTCAAAGGTTCTTTGGCCGTCTCGGACGACTATAAGGTCCTCTTTTATTTGCTCTATAATCAGATGGCCTACCTCACTGGACTGTCTGACCCAGTGCAGGCCCTTTCCAGGCTCATTGATAAATGCCAGCGATTTTTCCGGATTTTCCGGACAAACGCTGGTGCCAGTAAGCGTAAACTTGACAGAAACTCTGCTTGGCTTGGGTGAAGCAGTGCGTTTAGTAGAGCGTGCCGGGGTTTTTGGTTGGGGCTTAGGGGGCGGGTTGAGGTATGCTGCAAAGGCCTCCCCTTGTTTTACAAGCGGTGAAGTCTGGTTGTGGCGGGTTTCTGATTTGCTGCCCTCGGCTTTATTGAACTTTTCAATCACGCTGGGCGAATTCAGGAATTGCTCGACCTGCTTGTCGCTACGTACACCAAAAACCACAGGGAAAATGAAGAAAACGCCTGCCAAGGCCGCCGCTATTATACTTGTCATTCGCAGTGTCTTTATCATAAATCGTTCGAGTCTCCTTTTTCTTTGACATCGCGGTTGGGTTTTGGTTCCTGCCAGTGGACGATTTTTTCCAAATAAAGCTGCTCGTTTCCAGCGTATTCAACGCTCTGCTCGGGCGTATGGCATTCAGTGCAGCTTGACTTTGGCTCGGTGGTCTTTTCTATTCCCAAGCTTTTATTGTGTTCTGAGCCCGGGCCATGGCAGTTTTCACAGCCTACATCTTTCAAATGGCTGGTTTTCTCTTCCGAGATAAACCCACTATCGTAATCCATTCCCACAACGTGGCAGACGACGCATTCCGGGTCGTACTGGGAGCCGACTTTTTCGAGGGTCGCGTAAGCGTGTGCGTGTGCTTTGCTGCTCCACTTTTCGTATTCATAATTGTGACAGAGCTTACAGGATTTTGAGCCGGTGTATTCCAGGCTGTTCGACAATGGAAGGCGCAGATATTGCTCCAGGAGATTGGCATTTTTAACGAGTTGCTGGTAGTCTTTATATAGTCGAACAAGTGAGGGATTCTGTGGTAAATCTTCGCTTACCGGTATTGCAGAGAAACTCAGCTTGACACCGTCTTCGTCATCAGCGGCTTTTATCTCCAGCTTGCTTACGTATCTGCCAAAGCGACCTACCGAGAAAACCAGAGGCCTTTCGTTAGGTTCACTTGCTTCCAGCGGTTCATCAGCTTCGGGGGGACAAACCACATAATCTACAACGGAGAAATCCTCTGTGATAGAGCTGATAATATCAACGTCGGAATGGTCCAGGATAAGGATATTAACGCTCGGCAGATCAGATCGAGGGGGAAAAAGCTCTTCGATTTTTTCTCTCGGCATCGATTCTGCATTAAAAGCCGCAATCGTTATCGTTACAATTTTGTCGTTTAGTGGGAACTGCTTTGTAAATTTTACAGGCACATTCGCATCAGTTGGGCCGTAAGGACTTATGATATTTAAAACCGAGCCGATACTGTCAAGGAGTCCGCGATTTTGAGCTGTTTCGATGTCTTTCTTGGTAAGATTAACTAAATCGTAGTCAAGAAGACCAAAGGCCTGGATTAATATATCGAACTTAATCAGGTCCTGTTCACTGTCGCCTTCGATAAGCGAGCCTGTATCAACAATCAACCTTTTTTGTTTAGGCACGCTGTCCAGTATCGCCGAGCGTTTGTCAAGTCCCCCAAGTTGTCCGCCGGAGCAACCACACGGCTTCAGCTCCCCAAGCTCGTTACCCGTTAGAAAAACCGTAAGCACATCGGTTTTTTGGGCTGGTTGCGCTGATGGCTTTGCCCATCCAGCCAGTAAGCACGAGACTGCAAGCGTCGACACACAAAAGCAAGCTACTAATCGCATCATATTACAAGTTAGTTTCGAACCCGTGCCAGTCGGGCTTAAGTTCATGTTCGGGTTCCTGTGATGCAGGTTATTTTAAGAACTCCACACGCATATCTTTTTGCGTCCGAGAACCCACAAAAAAGGTTCCCTGATTGATGCGGGGCGAACATTAGTTTTGTCGGTAGAAGCCGCGGCAGGAAATTGTCTCTTTACCCCCACCTTTTATGTTTACAGAGAATGTATCCGTGAAAAGACTTTCCTTATCCTTGACTGGCGGCGGTACTATTTCCACCTTAAGCTCATAACCGTTGCGAATTTTCTCCTGACTCAGGACCTTTATAGTATTATTTTTAGATGAGGTCGATTCGATCTCGAAATCTTCATCGTAGTTGCTTAACACCCAGACTTTTCTTACTGTCGGTTTTTGTGGTTCAGCTTTGAAGACGATAATCTGTTGTGGGCTAAGTGTAAATCTCGGCAGAACATCAAAGGTTATGGTGACTCTATTTAATTCCGGATGAGACAGCTCGATATCGATGCGACCCTTCAGATTGTTCTGCAGTTTTTCCATATCGACCTTCGGCGTTAGAACAAATTTCATAGCCTTCGCCGAAGGGTCGTAATCAGCACTTATGCAGTTGGCGGTTGATTTGAAATCCGTTATTGAAAAGGGCACATTGTCACGGCAGGCAATTGTAATCTCCGGGCAGTTGGCATTTTCATTTTCAAGAAAGAGCTTTAGTTTATTCGGTTGCCATTTAACTTTCGTTACAACATTGACCTTTAAGGTAAGTGTAACCATGGATTCAAACGGGTCGTTGCTGAATACCTGCACTTGTCGCCTCGCCGGACCTGTCTGTGAGCCTAACTTATATGTTAGTTTTAATGTTGCGGTTTCGTCTGGTGCGAGCTCTTTTTTGTTTAACTTGTGGGTG
>CAYSLN010000186.1:0-2504 GCA_964431825.1 uncultured Pirellulales bacterium
ACAACTCCGAAACTATCGAGACAGACACCATAATGCTTGCCCTGGGACACAGTGCAAGGGACTCATTCGAGATGCTGCATCAACTGGGCATTCCTATAGAAGCAAAGCCGTTTTCGATAGGCGTTCGTATTGAGCATCCCCAAAGCCTGATAGACAAGGCGCAGTACGGCAGATTTGCATCGCATCGGCTTCTTGGCCCGGCTGAATATAAGCTGGTCCATCACTGCGAGAACGGCCGGTCTGCATATACTTTCTGCATGTGCCCCGGTGGAGAGGTGATCGCTGCTTCATCCGAATCCGGAGGCGTAGTAACAAACGGCATGAGCCGTTATTCTCGAAATCATTTTAATGCAAATAGCGCCCTGTTAGCAGGTGTTACGCCAAGGGATTTTGGGAGCACAGGCCCGCTGGCCGGCATTGAATTCCAACGGAAATGGGAGCGAAAGGCCTTTGAGACCGGGGGCAATAACTACTTTGCGCCTGTGCAGCTTGTTGGTGATTTTCTATCCGGCCGGGCTTCAAATTCACTGGGAGAGGTTTGCCCATCATATACGCCAGGGGTCACACCATGTGACCTTTCAGAATGCCTGCCTGGATTTGTTGTTGAAACCCTTCGTCTGGCGATCCCACAGATGGACAAAAAACTCAAAGGCTTCGCGAGGAACGATGCGGTTATGACCGCAGTAGAATCGAGAAGTTCTTCACCAATAAGGATTGTCAGGGATGAGAGTTTACAGAGCCCGGCTATTAGAGGGCTATACCCTGCCGGTGAAGGCGCGGGCTACGCAGGCGGAATAATTTCTACAGCCGTCGATGGGGTCAAAATAGCTGAGGCCATAAGCAGCAAAACATTGAAATTAGCCTGACGGCTTCACGTCATACGCTGTTTTACCCAGATTATACAGATATTTGGTCAGAAGTGAAGTGGAAGATTTAGCTATTTACCCGGTCATTGCGAGGTCTGAAAGGCTGGGGGCAAGCTCTTTGTGACTCGTATGTCGTATTTGGTTTTTTAGTTAGTAGACTGGCAGGTTGTGCATAGCCCGTTGCTAAGACGCCAATTCCTTTACTATAAGGCGTCCCTAATAGAAATTCTCTAATTCGCCAAGATTTTTTTTGAAAACCTGCTAAAATAGAGACAATAAATCGAGGCTCAAAACGGAGTATTTAGTGGCGATTAGCTTTCAGGAATTGAAAGTAGCAGGAAATATGATAGAGCCTACAGTTAAAAATATAACTGAGATTATTGGAAAGCTTGAGAGCCTGAAGGCCAAAAAGCAGAACCTCGAAAAGATACCTCTGGATTTTCCAAAAGGTGAAGATACCAGCAATGAAATATCGACTATAGAACAGCTTATAAATGTAGCTGTTGGACAAAGTCCTGATATATTCCAAAATCAATCAGGGCAAGCACCTGGGGACTTGCCAATAGATGAAAACCTTGCACTATCTTCGCCAGACGAAGCATATAAAATGGTACTAAAGAAACTGCCCAGTCTTTCAGTAGAAGCACTCAAAAAACTACTAGATAACGAAATACCAGAAACGCGGGTGAAGATATTGTCGGGAGAGATACCCGTGACCATAAGACCTTTATCTATATCAGCTGCTGGATGTGGTTACGGTAGTTATGAACAAGCAAGAGAAAGCTCTGTTGAGGGAAAAAGGTTGCAGGAGATTCAATGCTCGGCAGAATTTGAACTAAAGAAAAAGGTTGAAGAAGCAAAAGAGAGGAGATGGGAGCGACATATCGAACCTTTAATAGATGAAATCGAGAGGTTGCTTTTTCCGTTTCGGGGCCATCTAAAGGGACACGGTTTTTATAAAGATGCTGAAAACGTTATGGAGGTAATTAGACAGGGCGATCTCTCCTCTATTTCAGAAGTCATTAAGAAGTTAGAAAGAATAAGATATAAATTGGAAGTTGAGTCACAGCAATCATCTTCCGAAAAGCCAGCAGAAACAGAGCAAAAGGGTAAGAGCATAATCGTTGCTGTTGTCATTAGTTTTATTTTGATAATTCTATTTGAACTTTTTGTTTACAAATTACCAATTACCTTCGTCACAAACCATCCACACAGTTACGGGATTCAAGGCAGCATTATTTGTTTGATTCCCTGTTTGATTATTGGGTATTTCAAGCCAAGATGGCGAAAATGGTTCTGGGGAGGCGCACTTATAGCATTCCTGGCAGTTTTACTATCCATACTGTAAAGAAATGGTGGAGCAGGCCCCGCCCTGCCATCTTCGATAAGCTCGAAATTGTTCGAAGATTGCTTCGTCGCTTCCGTCTTCGCCTTTGGCTGCGCCGTGACAAGTCACTCCTCGCAATGACAACGCAGGGTGGTCCCAGCCTACCTTTTAATCGTAGAAGCCGAAGTCGTGGGCTGCGTCGAAGAGGGCGACGATGTTCTGGGGTGGGACGCCGAGCTGGATGTTGTGGACATTATTGAAGACATAGCCGGCGCCGGGTTTGAAGATTTCGACGTTTTTGCGAACGTGGT
>CAYSLN010000186.1:2604-4472 GCA_964431825.1 uncultured Pirellulales bacterium
TTGAAGACATAGCCGGCGCCGGGTTTGAAGATTTCGACGTTTTTGCGAACGTGGTCCCGAATCTCTTTTGGTTTGGCGAAGGCGAGGACGTGCTGGGCGTCTATGCCGCCTCCCCAGAAGACCAGTTTTTTGCCGAAGGTCTGTTTTAGCTTTTTCGGCTCCATATTTACGAGGCCAATCTGGACGGGGTTGAGGATATCGATGCCGTTATCGATGAGGTCGGGGATGTACTCGAAACAGGAGCCGCAGGTGTGATACCAGATTTTGGCGCTCGTGAGAGATTTTATATGCCGGACGAGCTTTTTCTGTCTGGGCTTGACTATTTTGCGGTAGAAATCGGGAGAGAATAAAGGGCCACTTTGTCCTGCGAGGTCATCGCCAGTCATAACGACATCAATAATGTCGCCAATCTCGGCCATAAAGCAGTTGTAGTAACCTGTCCAGAATTCGAGCATCTTATCGAGAAGGGCCTCGCATAATGCGGGATTTTCGAGCATGTCTATGTACCAGCGTTCGAGGCCTCTCATGTACCAGCAGGTCTCATAGATTACGCCGCCGATGCCGGTCGATAAGGCGTAGGGAGTTTCGTTACGCATTTGCAGGGCCTGTTCCCGCAGGCCTGTGAAGCGAGTGGGGTCATCGCCCTTTGGGAACGGATAGCTGGCGAGGTCTGTGACAGAGGCGTTTGCGAGAGGGTGGTTCGAGATGTCCATGTAAAGTGGCTGCTCATCGGGCATCGACCAGACGACGCCAAATTCGTCTTCGAGGTCGTGCCAAAGCTTGCCATCGCGAGTGTTCTGTTCGATGCCACCTTTGAAACTGTCGGGGCCGTGTGCACAAATATAACGGACATCTACATGAAATCTTTTCAGAACTTCTTCGCCTGGTTTGGCGAGCTGCTGGACGGGGTCAAGAGTTTCTATTTCTTCTTCGATACCAAGGTGGGCGAGCAAATCGGCGTAGGCCCTTTTATGTATTCCGGTTTGGAAGCCGCCGAAGTCGATGGGCACTCTGTCGGGGACTTTATGCTCGAGAGCCATTAGAAGGCGCTCTCTTGAAGTCATTGTTTCTTTGGGTGGCATTTTATAAGGGGCTTATGCCCTAAGTTTATTTTTGGCAGTAATCGATGAGGCGGGCGATTTCGCTTCGCAGGTCTTTGCGGTGTACAATCATATCCACAAAGCCGTGCTCGAGCATAAATTCGGCGGTCTGGAAACCTTCCGGCAGCTCGACCTTTATTGTCTCGGCAATGGTGCGGGGTCCCGCGAAACCAATTAGCGCGCCTGGCTCGGCTATTATGATGTCGCCCAGCATGGCAAAGCTTGCCGTGACTCCGCCGGTAGTGGGGTCAGACAGGACCGAGATGAAGAGTCCGCCGGTCTCGTCAAATCTGGCCAGTGTCGCAGAGGTCTTGGCCATCTGGCTGAGCGAGACAACGCCCTCGTGCATTCTTGCTCCGCCGGAACAGCTGACTACGACCAGGGGGAGTTTTTGCTCGATTGCCTCTTCGACAGCTACACAAAACTTCTCGCCGACCACGAAGCCCATAGAGCCCATCAGAAAATTCGGCTCCATAACGCCTAAAATAATGCCTCTGCCCTTGATAAAGGCCTTGCCGATTAGTATGGCCTCTTTTGTACCGCTTTTTTTCTCTTCATCTTTTATTCGCTGCTTATATGTGGTTCCTCTGCACTTGAATCCGAGTTTGTCTTCGGTCTTCAAATCGGCGAGGAGCTGCTGAAAGGAATCTTCATCGGTGAGGTATTTGATTCGAGTCTCTGCGCCGATGCGAAAATGATGCTTGCATTCCGGACAGACGTTTAGATTTTTCTCTACGGTGCTTTTATAGAGCATGTGCTCGCAGGCCG
>CAYSLN010000187.1:0-4459 GCA_964431825.1 uncultured Pirellulales bacterium
ACCATCGCGGAATCCCCTCCGCGAACAAAAGCATCAATGCAGCCACCGTAAACCCAAGAAGCATACTGCCCGCATCGCCCATAAATATCTTGGCCGGATACCGATTGAACGGCAGGAATCCGCATACTCCTCCTACAAGGCCAAGACAGATTATAATCCGCACAGGGTCACCGACCTCACTATAACCCCACGTTGCAAGATGCACCGACAGTAACAACATGGCAATCGTAATAATGGCTGTTACCCCCGCGCAAAGTCCATCAAGTCCGTCAAGCAGGTTTAATGAATTTGTAGAGCCAAGTACGAAAAATATCACAATAAAAGCACTAAATACTGCTTCGAGATTATCCGTCATCGGCAAATTTAAAGGTTTGGTAATGAGATACAGATTAGGCGTGATACCTACCAGCAGCAGAACAACAGCAGCGATAATTTGGCCGAGTAATTTATGTCCCGGCTTCATATCAAATATGTCGTCCGTAAGACCGACAAAACACGCTATCGTACCACCGGCTATTATCCCCAGCAGCCACTTCAGTTCTGGGCTGAAAAGCTCTTCGCTTCTGAGACATCCAATACCCGCCAGCGCACCGATTGTCAAACCGATGAGCATACCGATACCGCCGAGATAAGCTATGGGTTCTTTGTGTGTTTTGACAAGGTCGTCGGGTTTGTCGACAATTCCGAATTTTATGGCTATCTTTTTGCACAGCCACGTCGCTGCCAGCGAACCAACAAACGAGGCTGCTAGTACGGGCCAAAAGCGAAATACCCAGCTTATCGGCCTCTCGTCACCTATTAGATAGTCCAGCATCAGTTCTTGTTTGCCTTTGCATTAACCTTTTTCCAGCCAAACTTCACCGTCGTATCGAAGCATTATCAAATTGTCTTTGAAATTGCCGAAACGAATGTTTGGTCTCTTACCGAGTAGTTCCTGTAGTATCCATTTCGGAAAGTTGGCGCCCGCCTTGATTGACAACGGTGCGCCGCCCCCGAACCGTGGATTTATCTCAACGAATTTTACCTTCTTATCACTGGTTAAAAACAATTGCAGTGTAATAACTCCGGGTCCCGCCCCGAGCATCTCGACTAACCTTACAGCCTCACTCATAATGCCCGGATGTTTTACCACCTGTCCCTTGCTCACTTCTCCGGCCCTTACCTCTATTCGCCTTCTTGGCACTACACACCGTACCTTCATATCGAAGTCAACATATACATCGCACGTGTATTCAGTGCCGTTGACGAACTCTTGACAAATGGCATTTGGTACTTTCTTGGCAAAGAATAAAAGTTCTTTCCGGTTGTGCACGACTGCGTTTCCTCGACTTGCGTAGCCGTCCCAGGGCTTCAAAAAACAGGGCCACTTGAGACCTTTTTTCTGTATCCCCTTTGAAATCGCAGTGCCGATACCAAGGGTAACCGGAGTCTCAAAACCGTTCTTTAATAAAAAACGGTATGTCTTCCTCTTGTCCTGACAAATGTCAATTACCTCCGGCGAAGAAACAAGAACGCGACAGCCCATCGCAGCGAGTTTCGACTTGTTCCGGGCCAGTAGTTTCAGGTCCAGGTCAACCGTCGGAATCAGCAGTTTTACTCTGTTGTTCTTGACAATTGAAAGTATTTCTTTGATATAGCTGGTGTGCGTTGTAGGCTTAACCAGAAAACCCTTATCGCACAATTGAAGGGCGGAGCTCAACTCACTCGTATCCGTACCAAGCAGCGTGGCCTTTATCTTCAGGTCTCTTGCTGCCTGACGAAAGCTGTTGAGCAAAGAGACACGTCTGCCAATGCAGGTAAACAAAATGCTCGAACTCTTAGTCGGATTAACCTTTTGCGACTTAGCCATTGGTCCTCCTGTTACATCGTGACTATCATATAACTTAATAGCCCCAATGCTAAATGGCCTCCCATACCTCGTCAAGCGAAAACGATTGATGGCCGAATCGTCAATTTCTTTGACATTCCGGTAATATACAACCCAATCCCACTGGAAATAGGATGCCAAAGCACCCGTCTTATACTTGACAAAGACTCCTGACTCGGTAAACTAATACCCTGTTAATCGACTAAAATTAAGTGCCGGTTTAGTTTCTAAACCGCCTGCTGACCGTTGCGAGCTAAATTATAGAACCCCACCTGTACCGACTGAGCCTGGGGTTAAATCTGATTGGTGTAAAACTGGAAGCCGGGAGGACGATAAAGTTGCTCAAAGCAAGCGAAAATCCGCCTATTCTATGGCCTGAAACCGACTCTATCAGCGATTTCACAGGCATCTGGTGGGTCGCGCATACCAAGAGCAGAAACGAAAAGGCACTGGCCCATGATTTGGTCAATAAGAACATCAGCTACTTTCTTCCAATGACTTGGAAAATTCAGAGACGAAGCCGTAGAACGACAAAGTCCCTGTTGCCTCTCTTCGCCGGCTATTTGTTCTTTTGTGGCGAAGAAAAACAGCGACTTGAACTCTTGCGGACAAACCGTGTGGCCAATCTGATTGTGGTCGATGACCAGCAAAAGTTACTTCACGAGCTGGGGAAAATTGAGCAGGCTCTTCGAGTTGGTGTCCCTCTGACCCCGTATAAATACATCAAGCAAGGCCAGCGCTGCAGAGTTGTAGCTGGACCCTTACTTGGCTTGGAAGGCCTCGTCGTCAAAACAAAAAAAGCGGCCCGACTTGTTTTACAGGTAGACATGCTCGGCCAGGCCGCAAGCGTTGAGGTAGACATTGATATGATAGAGACTTTATAACAGGGGAGTGAACTATGAAGATTTGTGTGGTCGGAGTTGGTTATGTGGGATTGGTCACGGCCGGATGTTTGGCAGAGGCCGGTAGCGACGTTATATGTGTAGATAACGACAGAAAGAAAATCGAAGGTCTAAAAAGTGGCGTGATCCCGATTTATGAGCCCGGACTGACCGAAATAGTCAAACACAACCAAAAGCTCGGAAGATTGCACTTCACAACCGATTTAAAACACGGTGTCGACAATTCGCTTCTCATCTTCCTTGCAGTTGGCACTCCGACCGCAAAGGATGGCTCATGTGATATTTCAGCCGTCCTCGCCGTCGCTCACCAAATCGCTGAAAATCTTAGCGACTATCGAATCATTGCAACAAAGAGCACCGTGCCGGTTGGCACGTATAAAAAGGTTACAGACCTTATCAAATCAAAAACTGATACACCCTTCGATTATGTCAGTAATCCCGAGTTCTTGAAGGAAGGTGCTGCTGTTGAGGATTTTATGAGTCCCGACAGAATAATCATCGGCACAAACAGTCCCGACGTCCGTAGAACATTGAAGCATCTCTACAACCCATTTATGCGAAAGAGCATCCGAATACTTTTCATGGACCCTGCCTCCGCTGAAATGGCAAAATACGCCGCCAATGTCATGCTGGCAACGAGAATCTCATTTATGAACGAGATTTCTGCCCTCTGCGAGAAGCTCGACGCCGATGCCGAATTGGTCAGACGAGCTATCGGCAGCGACTCGCGAATCGGCTCTGCATTTCTCTTTCCGGGCGTCGGCTATGGCGGCAGCTGCTTCCCGAAAGATATCCGAGCATTGATTCATACCGGCTCCGAACTCGGTGTTAAAATGACAATCGCCGAATCTGTACAGCTGGCAAATATAAATTCCCAGCTGCGGTTTATAAAACGCATTACAGATTATTTTGAAGGCCGCGAAAGCAATACCGTATTGGCCGTCTGGGGCCTCGCGTTCAAGGCAAGAACCGATGACGTCAGAGAATCACCAGCAATTTTCTGCATAAAAAAGTTGCTCGAGTCTAAGATGAAAATAAATGCTTACGACCCCGAAGCAGCCTCCGCCGCCTTGGCCGCCTTGGATGGCAAAATCGAAACCTTCAAGAGCGGATATGATGCTCTTGATAGTGCCGATGCCCTCGTTATCCTCACCGATTGGCAGGAATTCCGCAACCCCGACTTTGAGCTTATCGCCTCGAAGCTGAAAAAGCCCGTTATATTCGACGGCAGAAACCTCTACGACCCCGACGTCGTCAGAAATGCAGGCTTTGAATATCACAGCGTCGGAAGAAAACCAAATCTCCCAACACAACCGCAAAACAAAAAACACGAAAGCTAAAGGGCACAGTTATGGACAACATTATCAAAATTTTAGGGATAGTCTTCATTGTTTTTGGCATCCTGTATTTCACCAGGCCCGAAATTATGGAGCGAATGATCGAATTCTTAAAACAGGGCAAACGCATATACCTTGCAGGACTGTTAAGATTTGCCCTCGCAATCATTTTTTTAATCGGTGCCCGCGAATGTCATCGCTTCTGGATAATCTTTACCCTCGGCATCCTCTTCCTGATAGGGGGCGTGTTGATTTTTGTCCTCCGTCCCGAAAAGATTAGACGGATATTGGATTGGTACTGACCTTCCCCCCTAAAACTGGTCCATTCAAAATGCGAAAAAAATGGTTATACT
>CAYSLN010000188.1:0-4447 GCA_964431825.1 uncultured Pirellulales bacterium
CTCAACAACATAATATGTGGTGACTGCATAGAGATTTTGGGCAAAGTCCGAGAGCCATTCGCTGACCTTGTTTTTGCCGACCCGCCTTTTAATATCGGCTACAAATACGATAAATACTACGACAAGGTCAAAAAGAAAAACTACATCGCCTGGACAAAAGACTGGATGAGCATTTGCAAGAAGGTCTTAAAGCCACACGGCTCATTCTGCATAGCGATAGGTGATGAATATGCCGCCAATGTGAAAATCATAGCTGATGAACTTGGCCTGCATTTACGTAACTGGATAATATGGCATTACACCTTCGGCCAGCAAATGAAAAATAAGTTTGCCCGTTCGCACACCCACATTTTTTATTTCGTCAATGATAAAAGGAACTTCACCTTTAACGACCATGCCGTGCGTGTCCCTTCTGACCGACAGTTGGTTTACAACGACAAGCGAGCCAATCCTGTAGGCAAGATGCCGGATGATGTATGGGATGGATATTCACGCGTCTGTGGCACGTTCAAGGAGCGTACAGGCTGGCACCCCTGCCAGATGCCGGAAAGCCTGTTAAACAGAATCATAGCAGCAAGTTCAAATCCCGGGGACTGTGTGCTTGACCCTTTTAGCGGCTCGGGGACCACGGCAGTAGCTGCATATCGGTTGGGCAGAAATTATATCGGCGTAGAAATATCTGAGAAATACGTCAAAAACTCGAACAAACGTTTGGAAAAATTAAAGAGACATCAACACAGAAATTCACCTTTCAATACCACTGAGTTGAACGAGCTGAAACGACTTTCGGTTGATATAAAGACACCTATTAAGGAAATTACAGCCGACGGTAATCTTTTGAGGCTTTTTGCAAACCAATTTGCCGTACGGATGAATAATAAAAAGTGCTATCGCCCACAAGAAATAGCAGTGGCTTTAGAGGATTTGGCCGGTTGAAGAATGTACGAGTGAAAAACATTTTGCTCTGTACTTTGCCGTTTCTTGCCAGTGCGGCGATGTTGACGGTAATTCAGGCGCCTGTTAGCTGGTCGCGGTTGGCTTGGGTATCGCTGGTCCCCTTTATTCTTGGTTGTTCTCCTAACACAAAGCCTGCACGGCTGATGCTTGTTACATACGTAGTCTCACTTTGCTACTGGCTTGGTAATCTGTATTGGGTATTTCCCATAACAATTATTGGCTGGGCGGCTTTTTGTCTGTATACGGCCCTGCTCTGGCCGATTCTGGGGCTTTGTTTACGCTACTGCAGAATAAAAAAGATTCCATTATTTATAGCTACCGCGGCACTGTTCGTTGGAGCCGAAAGCCTACAGGGTTTTCCCATGGGCGGTTTTTTCTGGCGGCACCTTTCTCACAGCCAATACGAGAACATCTCGCTTATCCAAATAGCAGATATATTCGGCTCAGCGGGCATTTCTTTTCTGATAGCGATGGTCAATGGTTTGTTGGCTGAATTGATAATAGCAGCAGGTCGGAGAGAGCTTTTCAAGGTCAGTCAATTGTTAAAGGTGGTGTTGGTCTTTGCCGCGGTAATCGCTGCTGTTGGATACGGACACTGGAGAATAGCCCAGTCGGATGAATTCATCGAGTCCGGCCCACTTGTAGCCTCATTGCAATCAAATGTGCCGCAATCGGTTAAGAGGACATTTCAGGCCGAAGAGGAGATATTTGATAGTCTGATGGAACAAAGCAAAGCTGCAGCCGAAGCAGGAGCCGAGTTGATTGTCTGGCCTGAAACAATGGTTCAGGCAATATTAAATACCGATATTTGGCCGTTTCTGGTTTCCGCAGAGAGAAACAAAGCTTTCGACAAAGCCCTTAGGGAACACTCAAAAGAGACTTCTTTTGTGCTTGTAGGTGCATACGGAGGTAGTATCCGGCGGGACGATGACCTGGACATTTCTCTGGCCTGGTATAATTCAGCTTTTCTTTACCGTCCCGATGGTAGCCAGAACATCAGACGATATGACAAAATCCACCTTGTACTCTTTGGAGAGTATTTACCATTCCAGAAAAGCTGTCAGTGGTTATATAATCTGCTGATGAAATTCACTCCCTATAATTACGATTACTCACTTGAGGCAGGAAGCGAATATACCATCTTTGAAATGACCAGTCCCATTGGAAATTCTGCAATAGATAGCAACGATGTACAGCAAAACAGCGCCTCTACCGGGACAAGCACCATGCAACAGAATGCTAAGGCTTACAAATTCGGCGTAATAATCTGTTACGAAGATACCATACCAAAAATTGCCCAAAAATTTGCTCTAGATGAGCATGGGCGAAAATCTCTTGACTGGCTCGTGAATATAAGTAATGATGGATGGTTTGTGAGATTTGAGAGCGAGCCCGCTGGGCGGCAAGCCTACGGGAAGGTGTTCCCGAGCACAGAATTGGCCCAGCACGCAGCTATTTGCGTCTTCAGGGCCGTCGAAAACAGGCTGCCTGTCCTGCGAAGTGTTAATACTGGCATAAGCTGCCTAATCGACTCTCTGGGACAAATGCGCAACGGATATGTCGCGGCAAGTCGTGATTTTCCGGTTAAAGTCATGAACCGAGAGGCTATTACCGGATGGTTTGTCGATGAAATGCCGATA
The DNA here is from genome assembly GCA_964431825.1 of uncultured Pirellulales bacterium. Lineage (GTDB taxonomy): Bacteria > Planctomycetota > Phycisphaerae > Sedimentisphaerales > Anaerobacaceae > CAYSLN01. Next base: position 2,598 of record CAYSLN010000188.1, read on the forward strand.
GATAGAAGGGTCACCTTTTTTAGTAAGTATGGCCGGTGGCTGGATTTTTGTTGTAGAGCCGGGCTTGTTTTGCTCATAATAGTGCAGTTTTCAGCAAAGTTTTTCGGAACGGGGAAACATGCATCTGGTTTGGAAGGGTAATTAAATGGAGAATATATCAAAAAAAGCCGGGAAACAAATGAAAAAGGACAAAAGACAAAAGTTTGCACTTATCACTTTTTACGTTTTAGTTTTTAGCTGTGCGTTGCGGTGGACCTGCGGATGTGAAGAGCAGTTACAGGGAATCGTAAATCCATCTGGTGGAAACTTGGATAACGAGCTTTTGTACGAAGCCGACCGAATCATCCAACAGGGCTTAGCTGATGGTGACCCGCAAATCAGGGCTAATGCAATCGAAGTTGTCATAGCCACCAGACAGCTTAGATTAATGCCTATAGTTCGACGGTTGCTAAGAGATGAGGTTGTGCCGGTGAGATTTTTAGCTGCTTTGGCTATAGGTGATTTAAGATACTCCGTTGCAAAAAACGACGTAAAACAATTGATGAGGGAAGAAAGAGAAAACGCGAATGTTAGAATTGCCGCCGCCTATGCGCTCTTTAAACTGGGGTCTTCGGAGACTCTAAGTCTTCTTGGTGAGGCGATAACCAGCAAGGACCAGATAGTGAGGGCTAATGCGGTTTTACTCCTGGGCAAGAGTGGTGATAAAAGTGTGCTGAAGTTGTTATATTGGGCTTTGCGAGACGAAGGTTCGGACGACAAGGTTCTGCTGCAGGTAGCAGAAGCAATAGCAATGCTTGGTGATGAGCGAATATATCCGAAGTTGTGGACGAGGCTGATAAGTGCTTACGCGGATGACAGGGTTATGGGCATAGGGGCGATGGGGGCGCTGAGAACAAGACAAGCCAGAGATGCTTTGGTTACAATGTTGGACGACAATGTTTTGGAGGTGCGTTTGGCCGCAGCCGGGCAGCTTGGCAAGTTCAAGGACTCCACAGGGGAAGCTGAGGTACTCCAGGTTTTCACCAAAAACCTCACTGCCAGCATTGACAGAGAGGACATCGAACGAATTAGGGTACTGGCGACACTGGCGATAGGCGAAATTGGCACAGATAAACTGGCAAAATTTTTGCCTCAGCTTTTGCGGGATGAGTCAAAAATCGTTCGTCTTGCTGCTGCCAAAGCTGTTTTTCAGTGTGCAGTGAAATAAAATGACCTTTTGTCCGGGCTGTTTGCTTCTTTTATAGTGCAATTTTCAGCGTTTGTTCCATCTTGGTTATTTAGGAAAAATAACTTGACCTTTGCAGGTTTTAAGCGTAAAATCATAGGGTCTGTAATATTAGGGTTTTAATCCCCAAGGTGCGGTTTTTTTGGAAAATAGGGTGTTCTTGCCACGATTTATTGGACCCGAGGCACCCTGGAGTGGTTCTAAGGACGCCTCCTAAAAGGCAGGAGAAACACAAATTAGTGAAAGGGGCCTGTTTTGAGCACGCTTACAAAGGTTCTAATAGTCTTACTGACAGTATCCTCGATTTTCCTTTGTGGTATTGTGGCAACCTACGTCGCCAATGCTGAAAACTACAAGCAAAAATATAGCGGTTTCCAGGATGACCTCCAGGCCGCAAAGCAAAGGCAGAGAAATGCTGAAAGGCAATTAGAGGAAAATATTCAGAAGACGGAGCAGGTGAGGAATAGGCTAAACGAAGAAATTAGCTCACTGAACACTAAAGTCGCCGGATTAGCAGCTAACCTCGATGAGGCTGAAAGGGAAAAGGCACTTCTGCTTCAGAAAGTCAATAGCTGGACAAGTATAACAAGGGACTTCTACCAGACTACTGATAAACAGGGTCAGT
>CAYSLN010000189.1:0-4433 GCA_964431825.1 uncultured Pirellulales bacterium
GAACTCTGCGTAGCTGGATTCTTCAAAGCTCATGTCCTACATAGCCTTGGCGAAGCAGGATAGCGAAGGCTCACGTCCCCAAAGCTTGTTTGGAATTTAGTATTTTGGTAATTCGAATTTGTTTCGGATTTCGATATTCGAATTTCGGATTTCTCCTGTATTCTGTGTTCTGCCTTATTCAATAGCCGCAAGCAGCGCCTCCGTCTCTTTCACCTTTGGGTCTAAAATCTCTTTCCTGCATGCAACCGCTTTTTTCAGCTCCTTTTGGGCCTTTGCTTTTTCACCCATAGCTAAATATATCTCTCCCAGCAAATGCCCTGCATCGCCTTCCGCCCACCGGTATTTCATATCGACCGCCTTTTCATATGCCGATTTCGCATTTGCCTCCGCCTGCTCGAGACTGTCCAGCGCAAGCTGCGCCCTCCCCAATACTATCTCCGCCCCCGGCTCATAGAGCCGAAATCCCGTCCGCCCGCAAATCTTCAGAACCTGCCCCGCATCGCTAATCGCATCTTCGTACCTTTCCATATCTAAGCGCAGCCTGCCTCGTTCAACCAATGCCTCGACCTCAAGATAAGGCATTCCCACTTTGCGAGCAATGCCAAGCGCATCTTCAAGATAGTCCTCTACTTGCTCTTTATTACCCTTTATCCTATCTACAGCTGCGTTGCATCGAAAACACATGGAGATTACCCATATCCATTTATTCCCTTTACACATCTCCAGATTATGTTGTGTAAGTTCAAATGCCTCATCGATTCTGTTTACCGATGTAAGAAAGTCAGCATAGAAAATGCCCCACCCACTGTGAAGTCGAGCACCTGTTGCCTTTATAAAAAGCTCATCTGCTTCCTTGAAATTTCTTTCCGCCTTTTCCGTCTTTCCCAACAGATAAAACATCCAGCCAAGATATCCTTTTGAATTTCCTATTTCATCATCAGATTTTGCTTCCTCTGCCATCGCAAGTGCATTTTTGGCACTATCCAGCCCTGCCTCAACCTCACCAATTCGAAACCGAAGATCAGCTAAGTTTTGATAACTCCTAGAGGCAAAGTCAATTTGATTTTCTTCAATGTATAACTTAATTGCTGCTTTTAATGTTTCTTCTGCCTCTTTTGGCCTGCCTATATTCTTAAGTGTCAGTCCCGCCTCATTAAGAAGCCATCTTTGGTTGCTCTTTTTACTTACAGAAGGCATCCTTGAAAGGTCACCTTCTGGAAAGAAAACCTTAACAATAGATAACGCAGTTTCCCATGCACCAAGATTATCAACAAGATATCTTTGGTTCTGTCTATATATTTTCTCCTGAAGTATGTTCCTATAAACCTCGTCATCTAGCCCTGCCCTGCATCCGTGATAAACCTGCTCGAATAATGGTTGCATCTCCTCCAATGTCTCCGCCCGCTCCGGCGCATATCCACCTATGTACTCATAGATTCGCTTATGACATAACCTCTTATCTTTTTCCTCGAATATCGAATCAAAGTAATTCTTTATCAATGGATGTGTTGCGTAAGTCCCGCCCTTGTCTTTTGTAATGAGCCGCCTGTCAACTAAGTTATCTACCATCCGTTTAAATGAAAATACATTCATTGTTATCAATGCCCGATTCATCTCAGTTTCCATCTCTGCCTGAAATACGCCCTCGAAATCTTCTTCACGCACCGCTCTTCTAAACAATGAGAATATCTTCATAAATGCACTTTGTTCTCCCGTTAGTTGCTGCGCATACCATAGAAGTATTCGATGCGCCTTGCCACCTGCCTCTTCATCCGAATAAAATGGTGGTATATCCTTCGCCTTCGTTATATCCCCTCCGAAATCCTCAACAAGATACCTTGAAAGAAGCGTCAGGCTCAAAGCATGTCCATCATATTCCTCTATAACAGAATCTATCTCTTTCTGTTCCCCCTTAATTCCTACCTTCTCGAACAATGCCCTGGCATCCTCAATACTTAACCGCTCTATCTCTTTCTTTTGATAAACCGTCCCCTCATAGCTATTAATATCAGTCAGCGGATATCGTGTCGTTATCAAACATAACCCATCCCCTTTAGTATCTGCCAAAAACTTCAGCATATCCGTGCATTCTTTATGCGCCATACAGCCAAATTTCTCACCACTTTCTTTTCCTTTCTGCATCTCCTCCAGCCCATCCAATATAATTAAATATGCCCCCTTGCCGATATACTCCTTTATCCTCTCTACCTTCTCCCAAGTGCTCTTTATTGTCTCTGCCTCTATTTGCCCGCCGCTTACATATCGCAATAGCGCATTTAGAAACTGCTCGAGATAGGGGAGAATATAAAAATTCCACCAGAATATCCCATCCGGCTTTAATTTATTAGCCTCCAAGCTATCGTACCACTTCCGCACCAGCGCTGATTTCCCCACACCGCCCCATCCAATCAACGCCCCAATCCGCACCTTTGAATCTTTATACCATTCCGTGATAGCATTAAGAATCTTAGTGCGCCCAACAAAATTCTCCTCCGGCGGCGTCTGATTATGCAAACTCGGCCTCAACGGAAAATCAATCTTCTCCTTTCCCTTCCCCTCAGGCTGATAGACGGTCATCTTTTCAGCCATATAAATGTCCCGCTTAGCTTTTTGTTCTTTTATATTAAACTTTCCTTCTTCTTTGTCCATTTTTTGCAACCTACGAAAATATCCAGCCTAATTTTGCTGCTGTTGTACCCAACCATATAGCTGCTTTGCCAACTAATACTCCAATATCTTTCAGAGTTTCGCCGGTCGTCTTGGCTTCTTTCAAAATCTCGACAGTCTGTTTAATTCTTTCTGTGATTGTTTTTTTATCTGGCTTTTCATCTTCAAGTTCTATCCGGGCGCCTTCGATTTGATTGGCTATTTTCTTTTTATCCTTTTCTGCGATATCTAATTCACTCACTTTTCCTTGCATTGCCTCAATTATTTTCAGCATATCCCCTGCTGGCGAATTTTGATTGATATTCAAATCTCTGGCTATATTGTAAATATCTCGCCCCGCGTGCTGTTCACCAATAGAAAAAATAGGATTCTCGCTCATGATTTTACCTCCAATACCTCAGCTTGACATAACATGCCTTTTACATAGTCGGAATGTCCTCGCCTTTTTATATTCTATATTCTCGCATTTTCTTACACCATATATTACCATCTCCAGGTTACTTTAATCAAGAAATTTCTCTCCCTCGTTTGTAATTTAGAACTTCTGTCATTCGAATTTGTTTAGAGTTTAGGATTTAGATATTAGTATTTCTCCAAGCAACGGGTCACAAGTCACGATTGGTGCTTCCTCTCCAAAGTTGTCCATTCCCCTCGGTTGTCACTTAGTTATAATTCTACCCCCAAATCCTCCAATCCGTCAACCCCGAATTTCTGCTTGTGCTGCCTACTGTTCGGATACTGTTTTACCCGTATGCCTCCGGCATACTTACTATACGTTTCCTCATTGCGGCCTCCGGCAGCACTTCGCAACTAACCCAAGTGCCACCTAAAAGTCACCTGTTTTCCCCTAGCTATTTGATTTTTTACTTATCTTTTCCTGTCCCCTGCCTTCTGTATTCTGTTTCCCGCCTTCTGTTTTCCTATACTACATCCACTTTTGTCTCAAAACCTCCTGTATAGAAATATGACGAAAGTATTTGCTTAAATACTTAAATACTTTCTGCCCTTTGACCTCTGATTTTTTCTCCTCTCCCGATCTACAAGATACAATAACGAGAAATCTCACTAGTCCTTTCGATTAATCAAAAAGACTAGAACACATCTAACACAGAAATATTTTTGATTTTTGCTCTGTAGTTTTGCTTTTTACATTTTGATTTTTAATTTCTTTTCCCTGTCTTCTGTCTCCTGCCTTCTGTTTCCTGTATTCTGTATTCTATTTTCCCCTAACTAAATGCCAGATACTAAATACCAACGACTAACGACAGACTTCGTCTCTAAGTCCTCTGTACTGAAATACGACGTAAGTATTTGCTTAAATACTTTCCGCCACTAAGTGACATTGCCAACTATTGGTAATCTCCCTCCTGCATAATCCTCTCAATTTCACGTGTTGCCTTTATCAATTTTGAATTTTGATATGTAGTTTTGCTTTTTGATATTTGATTTTTAAATTTCCTTTTTCTGTCTTCTCCGAACTAAGAACCGTGAACAATTCGACACAAAATTTTAAAATTTTTGGGTACTTTTCTACAAAAAAAGGTCACGTTTATACAAAAAACGCGCGCACTTATACAAAAAAATACAAACTTTTACACACTTTCACCCCCTGTTTTAAAACATTTCTGCACTCTTGATTAATAAAAATCGCCCACGATTTCCCCGGCTTGATTAGCAAATAAACAGATTGCTACTCGCTCTCCTTAAAGCCCCGACACTCCAAGTGCCCTAAGTTAGCACTGCTCCTAATCCCTTGTAATATATAC
>CAYSLN010000190.1:0-4397 GCA_964431825.1 uncultured Pirellulales bacterium
AAGATTAACATAGTCGGTGCAGGCGGGCCGATGGGTATGATGCACGTGATACGGAACATCTGTCAGGGGGTTGAAGGTGTCAGTATCTTTGCAGGTGACGTGGATGAGGATCGATTGGCCTCACTGACGAAAATCGCTGCACCCTTAGCCAGAAAAAATGGTATCGAATACAAGCCATACAACCCAAACAAAGAGAAGATTGCAGAGGCTTTTGATTATACTGCTTTGATGGCACCGGTGCCCGATTTGGTTACCTCTTCGGTGTCTGTTTCCACCGAGGCCGGCATAATAAATATCTTTGCAGGCATTGCCGCGACGGTTACCGCGCGTATTGATATGGATGCTTACATAGAGAAGAGATTGTATTTTGTCGGTACCAGCGGTTCAACTTTAGACGATATGAAGCGGATGTTGGAAAAGGCCGAGTCCGGCAGGCTCGATACCAATGTGAGTGTTGCGGCTGTTTGTGGGCTTGAAGGGGCGGCTGAAGGAGTTAGGGCGATCGAGAACCGGTCGATAGCAGGAAAGATTATCGTTTACCCAGCCTGTGAAGGCCTGGGGGTGGTGCGGCTTGAAGAGCTGAACGAAAAGATGCCTGAAGTTGCCAAGTGTTTAAATGACGGTCAGTGGACGAGGGAAGCGGAGAGAACTTTGTTGGGATAATCAGGGGGCAAGAAAAGCGTCGGTTTCGCAAGAGGGCACTTCGTAACCTTTCATTTCTGAACCACAGCTCATTTCCTGCAAAGCGAATATGTCATCCTCTGAGACACCGGTGCGACGTGTCTTTGCAAATTCGACACAGCCGTCGCCAAACAAAACGTTTTGGCCACGACGCTTGTGGTTGTTGCTGTTCAGAGTCATAAGCTCTTCGTCTACGAGCAACTTGAAGGTTTTAGAAAAGTCGCTTGGTAATCTTTCAGAGAGTGGATTCGAATCTGCCATTAAGACTTTGCTGCAAACCAGTCTGCCCTTTTTGGCGTTGATGCACCTTATTCGGAAGCTGTAAGTTATGTGTTTTCTGGTAGGGAAATCGTTATACTTTTGTATCTGGGACTCGTTGAGCTGAAGTGATCGACCTTGGCGACTGCCGGGACAGACAAAGGAAGCTGGCTTTACGTAGTTGCCTTTTACCAGGAGCCAAACAGGCCTGGTATTGGAGTGATTTTCTTTGCCCTGGTAACCTACTTTCCACCATGGCGAACCGGTTGCGGCAGCGACCGTCGGGAGTTGACCATCGTTGTCTTCGGTGTAATTGCTTAAACCCGAAAAGATATCTTTTAGTTGATTTTGGCAGCGGCACTTATAGACATATTGACGAGCAAAGCTTAGCGAAGGAATCAGAATCCCTGCGACAAGCAGGATCACTGCGGCCACCGATATAACATGGTTGAAGTTATGCCAGAAGCCGGCTTTGGTGGTAACTGTCCGGGTTTGTTCGGTGGCGAGCAAATGCTCGAGCTGGTCATGGCTTGAATTTGCAAGCTCTTTAAGTCTCAGTATAGTGCGCTCTGCCAAGTCATCCGGGCACGGCTCGGGTTCTGAGCTGTCAAGCGGCGAGAGGGCGGATTGGAGCTTCGAGTAGAGTTCGGCGGCTTCTTTGCTGGATGATATTAGGGCCTTAGCTTCAGCGGCCTGTTGTTCAGATGTTAAACCTATACAGTAGTCAAATAATAGTTGTTTCTGCAGGTTGTTTAACGAGGTCATTTAGTTTTTTTTTACTCCAAACTGGTGCTTTTGTATTCTTTAGCGAAGCGGGCCACGGCTGTGTGGAGTCTGCTCTTTACTGTCCCGATAGGTATACTCAATATATCAGCCATTTGTTTGTAAGAAAATTTGTCGAAATAGGCCAAAATTAGTATTTCACGCAAATTTTCCGGCATATCCGCCATAATCCGCGTAACCTGAGAGGCGGTTTCGCTCTTTTCCAGTTGTTTGTAAGGTGTTGTGTTGTCAGAGGTAAGGGAGTTTATCACATCGTCGAAGGACATTTCCTGCGAGTCTGATATGGTGCCTATGGGTATGGCGGCTGTTCGCTGCGACTTTCTAAGCATATCTTTTGCTTTATTTGCGGCTATAGTAAACAGCCAGGGTCGCAAAGGCCGGTCAGTATCGAAGCTTTCCCTGCTGGAGAATAACTGCAGAAAGGTTTCCTGGAATGTGTCTTCAATCAGGTCCTGGCGGTTTAAGAACCGCTTTAAGAACGCATAAAGGCTGTTTTTATAACGGCTTACAACCTCACCAAACGCCGCTTCGTCGCCATCTGCGTAGCGAGCAAGCAGCTCTGCATCGCTCAATTTTTTAAAAGTGGATTTCATAATTTGAGCTCTCAACTCAAAGGTGAGTATTATACGTGATTTAGACGCAAATCAAAGTCTTATTATTGCCAACTGTTCAGATGAGGCGGTTGCAATTTCTATAGCAATCGGAACTTTTTTTGTCGCAAAAGCAGGCTATCTTTCACTATATAGTGAGAACAGTAATCCGAAGAGTTTTTCGAGGTGCTGATATGTCTGAAACTGATAAATACTATGTAGAACGTTGTTTGGATGGCCATCCGGATGACTTTCGCCACCTTGTAAAGCGGTATCAAGCTGTTTTGCTGGCTCATCTTGCAGGAAAGCTGGGCAACAGGAGCAGCGCCGAAGAGGTGGCCCAAGAGGCCTTTGTCCGGGCCTATTTCAAGATGGACAGGCTAAAGAAGCCACAATTATTCTTTTCATGGTTGTTCGGCATCGCCGAGCGTGTTGCAAAAGAGCAGCTAAGAAGGGAAAAAATCCGACAACAAAGAGAATCAATACGGTCCTTTACGGAAGAAGCTCAACGCCCGGAACTCTCACAGGATTACGCTCTCGAGAAGGCAATTGCCACACTTCCGGAGGCTTACAGGAAAGTCATTTTGTTGCGGTATTATGGAGCAGACTCCTGCAGTCGGATTGCTGAACGACTCAATATGCCTTTGGGTACAGTTACAAAAACATTGTCACGGGCCTATGCTATGCTGCGGGAATCTTTACAGCAGCAACAGCAAACGAATATTTATGAGGTGCAAAAATGAACTGCGCAAAATGTAAAGAACTTTTGGTTGCTTATGTTGAAGGCCTTCTGGACGAATCGCAAACACAGGCGGTAGCGGAGCACCTGAAAAACTGTCCCTCCTGTCAGGCTGAGATGTCGGAGTTAGGCCGTCTTCGGGACCGTTTGGTCGGCAATGGCAAGGTTCTGGCCCGGAGCAATCTTGAAGATGAGGTTATGAACAGAATCATTCGTGAACAGAAAAGTCGCTTGAAGAAATCGAGCGAAGTTAACAGACAATATAGTGTTTGGAGATTAATTATGAGAAGTAGAATAACAAAATTAGCCGCCGCTGCTGCAATAGTTGTTGTAGCGCTGGTAGGTATACATCAACTGGGCGGTCCATTGGCAGGAGGAACCGTAACCTTTGCCGATGTTATAGAACCGATTCTTAACGCCCGCACAGTAGTTCTTGATTTCATTGTAGGCAGTGAAGAAACCGGGACGGTTATGCAAGATTTAATCGCCGGTTCTAAAATCAGAAGAACGTTTTCTAATATGGAGACCATCCTGATAATCGATATTGACAATGCCAAGATGCTCACGTTGGACCCTGTGGGTAAAAGCGCGGTATATATGGACATACAAGGGCCTCTTCAGGAAGGAACCAAAAGCTACCTGGGTCTTGTCCGAGATATTGTCTCCGAAATAGTGGACAATCCTAACATACCAGTCCAGGGGCTTGGCGAGCGGGAGATTGACGGCCAAAGAGCTGTTGGATTCCTGCTTAGCGAACCAAAGATAAAACTTACGATCTGGGCTGATGCTGAAACGGCCACGCCGATACGCATTGAGATGCTGATGGGACAGACACGAACCATTATCAAAAATATCGAGTTTGATGTGCCGGTAGACGAATCGCTGGTTAGCATGAATGTGCCTGCAGGTTATACCCTGGACGAGCAGGAACAGGATTGGAGCGAGTTCAACGAGGAGGATTTCCTTGTTGTCCTGCAAGTTTGGGCGAAGTATGTGCTCGGCGGAAAGTTCCCGGACAGTATTAGCCTGGAAGATTTGATGAACCTGGCTTCGCAGTTGACGAATATGGCTCCGCGTACCGAAGATGAAGTTCACCAGTTGGGCATGTCCGATGAAGAACAAGCGCGGCTTGGTATGGCAATGGGGCGAGGATTTGTGTTCTTTCAACAGCTTGAGCCGAGCGGTGCCGACTGGCACTATGTCGGAAAGGGTGTGGAATTTGGCGATGCTAACACTGCTGTATTTTTGTATCGACAGAAAGGCTCCGATACTTATCGTGTTATCTATGGCGACCTGCATGTTGAAGATTCGGCACCGGAGGATTTGCCAAAGTAAGTTTGCCGAGG
>CAYSLN010000191.1:0-4390 GCA_964431825.1 uncultured Pirellulales bacterium
GAGAATTAGCATTTCATCTTGGAGAACAACAGATGAAGATATAGAAAAAAGTTCAGATACTATAATAAAAATTGCTAATGAGGAAAATAACAAACCCACCTAATAAAAAATGCAGTAGGGGCAATCCTGTGTGATTGCCCTGACAGGCCGATCCGGCAATCTTCTACAAAAAGCAATTGACCAGGCACACAAGTAGCATTTTGGAGATTTGAGGGTTCGATTCCAACCCAGCCCAGTTATTTCATTTGGAAGTTTCTATGAAAGGTGATGGTTTTACAGGAGCACAAGTTCTCGCGTACCTTCGGAGTCTTCAATCATCAGCTTGGCTCCGGATTTTTTTTGTGTCCAAAGAAAGTCATAAATAGCAAGGGATCTACTAATTACTTCTGTAAGGCTATGTGCATTTGTCTCATCTCGGAGTAGCTCCATTCTCGTTCTCACGTTCATCGCCAACTTCAGGTTGAGTCTTTCCTTGTTTTTCTTGGGTTTCCTCGGCATACTTTGTCTTTGTGGCTCGAAGTATTGCCAGCAGTCCCAATGCGAAAATCATTGCAGCGGACACAAGACAACCTGCTAGCGCGAAGCCATCGAAGTCATCGTTTCTATTCCTAATAAACTCCTTCGCAATTCCAAACAGAGCCAGTATCGCAACTACAGCCACCACCTCACCACCAGTTCTATTCTCCATAAAAGCAAGGATGACTGTGAACCAACCTGCTTCATTTACGCCTTTTTCGTAGAACTCGTAAGGAGGGAAAGGCTGCCTCCCACCATTGAATGGCTCCTCCGGAATTTGCGGTCCGTTGCCACTTTGTCTTTCATTTTTGTTGCCCATACCGTCGAGCTACCCCAGTGGGAAGCCGACGATATGAACGTACAAAGAGATACGCGACCATGTCGCGGCCTCCCAATTGTACGTCCCTACAGCCGACAAGCCTATGCTAGGCGCCTTGGTCGCTGCTTGTCTAACGAAGGAACACGTTGCGATTCCTTGTCTTTATTAAACCTACTACGCTTCGGTACTCAACCTCCACTCCTGCTTAACCAAGGAAGCAACCTCGCCTTGACACATCGGGCATAACCGATGTGATTTACGTATTTTATACGTAATAAATACACAAATAAACAGAAAAATGATATTTTTTCAACCTTTAGGGCTTAGGGGGCAGAATTCACTTCAATTAATGAATGCAAGCGCCATAAATACAAGGAGTTATAGCTGCTGCTAGGTTTTTCAAATTTTTCCATTTTTCAGCTTTCTTCGGCCTTTTCAAGCCCTTTGGCGAAACCACTAAGCAATGGTCTTCAGGATTAAATTGTTGCAGCCATCGAGGCCTCGCATGCCTGATATTAGCCCAATAAGGACGGTACGGGCAAAAAAACATAAAAAACGGGCCGAAAAAAGTATTTCTATTTGATTTTTTGTCGAAATGTATACATAATGTATACATGAGGGTAATAGGATTACCTGTTTTGGAGAGCTTTTGGCAAAGCCATCCTAAGGCAAAGAAGCCTCTCGAAAAGTGGGTTCAGGTTGTTAAAGAGGCAAAGTGGAACAACTGGTCACAGCTGAAATCAACTTTTGGAACGGCTGACTTGGTTCCGGTGGGAACGACCAAGTTTACTGTTTTTAATATTGGTGGTAACAAGTATAGATTGATAACTATAGTGAATTTTAAAGGACAGCTCGTTATTGCTGAAGTGGCTTTAACTCATAGCCAATACGATAAGGGGAAATGGAAGGATTAAATATGGGCCTTACTGCGCAAAAAACAAATAATCATACTCGTCACATTCCTACCAGTCTTATTGGTTTACAGAAAAGATTTTTTGTGCTTCGACCTATTCATAAAAAAAGTGATTATCAGAATGCACTTACAGCCGCAACGGAGCTGGCCTCACGTAACGATTTGACTTCAGAGCAGGCTGATTACTTGGAAATTTTAACGAAAATCATAGCCGACTACGAAGAAAAACACTTAGAGATGTCAAAACACAGTCCTCAGGAAATATTAAAATTCTTGGTAGAAGAGAACCAAATGAGCGGCTCAGATTTAGGCCGCATATTGGGCAACAGAACTTTAGGCCCAGCTCTTCTTCGCGAAGAACGTACACTAAGTAAAACACACATTAAAAAGCTGGCGGAATACTTCTCGGTCAGCCCTGCTTTGTTTTTTGGCTAAAAAATTAAACGTGCTCTTCTTTACCCTCAGGTGACGCTTTTCCGAAATTTCACTCGACGGCAAGCCTATTTTTTGGTATAATATACATCAAACTAATGGAGTAAGATTACAACAAATCGTCAATCATAAATCCGGGGGGAAAATCATGACCACCCAAATCCAAACTTGTGCCATAGGTACTTTACCACGTGAGATGATCTTACCTGCCTATAAGGCAGCTATCTCACCGGGGTTTTATCCCGTGAGATGGCGCATGCCTATCTCACCGGGACTGTATTCTGTCTCCTGTGTTCTGTATTCTGTTTTTATGCAAAACAAACCCAATTCACCAGATACCCAAATGAACGTAAGTAATATTATAGCAACGAATTATAAAAAATTTATTCCGCTGGCGGGGTATAAAAACAAACCCAATCAAAGCCAATTCCAGAACGACTCTAAAGCCTGCCCTGAGCGCAGTCGAATGGGCCAATTTCAAATGGCTCTCTTGCTGTTTAAACCGATGTTGTCTCTTTACTTACCACGCTGTGCTCGGTATCATAGCCAAGTCAAACGCCGATGTAGCTCAATGGTAGAGCACAGCTTTCGTAAAGCTGAGGTTGAGGGTTCGACTCCCTCCATCGGCTTCGTGAACCTCCAGCAAAAATACAATTCGCTCCAGCAAACCCTAAAGGAGCTGGGCAAAATCGTCGTCGCCTACTCCGGCGGAGTAGACAGTACCTTTCTCCTGAAAGTGGCTGTCGATACCCTCGGCCCGGATAACGTCCTCGCCTGCATCAGTGCCGGCGTCGCAGAGCCTTCGAACCTGCTCGCCCGTGCCCAAAAACTCGCCGACCAGATAGGAGCTAACCTTAAAGTCATCGATACCGATGAACTGTCCGACCCTAACTTCACCGCAAACAAAGCCGACCGCTGCTTCCACTGCAAATCCCACATCTGCCAGGTCCTCTTAGCAATAGCCAAAGAGCAGGGCTTCGACAATGTTATCTTCGGCACCAACCACGATGACCTCGACGACTTCCGTCCGGGCAACCGCGCAATGAAAGTCTTCGGCATCCGCTCGCCACTGGCCGAAGCCGAGCTTACAAAAGACGATATCCGCCAATTGAGCAGAAAGCTCAACCTCCCCACCGCCGACTTACCCTCCTCGCCATGCCTGGCCTCTCGAATCAGCTACGGCCTGGAAGTCAACGAGCAAAGACTAAAACAAATCGATCAGGCCGAAGAATTCCTCCGTACGCTCGGCCTAATCGAATTTCGTGTCCGCCATCACGACACCATCGCCCGAATCGAAGTTCATCCGCAAGATATCGAAAAAGTTACAACAGAACCTACACGCTCTCAAATAATCAAAAAATTAAAATCGCTCGGCTTTAAGTTCGTAACCGTTGACCTCCAGGGCTTTCGCTCCGGCTCACTCAACGAACCTCTCTCAGAGGAGGAAAAACAAAAGAGCATTTGAATTTGAAAAATTCTGGTAACTGCAAATTGGGGGACCTGTGTCACGATTAACTATTTTTTCTGCCCGGCCACAGCCAAAACTAATGCGAAGACCTTCGCCGCACCGGCCCGCTTCAAAGTCTTCGCACACTCGTTCAGCGTCGCGCCCGTCGTCTTGGTATCATCGACTAAACAAACCACCCGACCGGCAAAATCATGCCCATATCGAACGGCGAAAGCACCTGCAACATTCCTCGCACGCGCTGCGGGACTCGCCATTGTCGGTTGTTGTTTCGTCCGCCGGATACGAACAAGGTCCGTGTTTATTTTCGCCGTTGGATATTTTAATCTTCTGATTAAAATATGCGATTGATTATATCCACGAACAAGTCGTCTCGACCAGTGCAGCGGGACTGGAACAAAAAGCTCTATGCCCTCGGAAAAACCGCTCCCCTGCAACGCCGAATCTGCCAAAAAACCCAGCACCAAATCCATCTCCGTCCGCCCGTTCTTAAAGGCCAATATCATTTTTCGCAAAGCATCCGAGTAAACACCCGCCCGAGCTATCCGGTCAAAATAAAACTCTTTCCCCTGACAATCGGGACAGACTCCATCCAGCAAACCGAATTCACTCGTGTCCCGCCCACAACACCGACAGTAATCGCCGCTCGTACAAAACAAAAGCTGGTCCCAGCACTCCTTGCACAAACTGCCGTCGGTCTCGCAAATGCTTTCATTGCAGTTGATACAAACCGCAGGCCAAAGGA
>CAYSLN010000192.1:0-4355 GCA_964431825.1 uncultured Pirellulales bacterium
ATTACACACCCTATTAGAAGGCCTTTTCTCCTCGTAAACTCTAACGGGGTTGACGCAGGATTGAGTAAGCAATAGAATTGGCCTCTTCGATATCAAGAATCGAGAATTGAGGTTACAGTATGACAAAGGTTAATGAAAATTTCCTGAAATTACAGGCTGGCTATCTGTTCCCGGAAATCGGCAGGCGCGTCCGCTCCTATCAGGCCAAAAATCCAAAAGCTAAAATAATCAGCTTAGGAATCGGCGATGTTACTCAGCCTCTGGCCCCGGCCGTCATCGAGGCCATGAAAAGAGCGGTCAACGATATGGCCGACTCAGATAGCCTGCACGGCTACGGCCCGGAGCAAGGCTACGATTTCCTTATCAACGCGATAATCGAAAATGACTTCGAAGCTCGCGGCGTCGATTTGGAGCCGGGCGAAATCTTCATCAGCGATGGTTCCAAGTGTGACACGGCCAACATTCAGGAGATATTCGGCATCGATAATATTATCGCCGTAACAGACCCGGTCTATCCCGTATATGTCGACAGTAATGTCATGGCCGGCAGAACCGGCGGGGCGGCAGGGCAGGGCAGATACCAAGGCATTGTCTATATGCCCTGTACCGCTGAGAATAATTTTGTGCCCGAACTGCCTAAGGAACAGGTAGACTTGATTTACCTCTGTTTCCCAAACAATCCTACAGGCACAGTAGCCACGAAGGAAATCTTGGCTAAATGGGTTGATTACGCTCGCGACAACAACGCGATAATTCTTTTTGACGCAGCTTACGAGTCGTTTATCTCCGAAGCGGACATTCCGCACTCTATATATGAGATTGATGGGGCCAAAGATGTAGCGATTGAGTTTCGCAGCTTTTCCAAGACTGCCGGCTTTACAGGCGTACGATGTGCCTTTACCGTCGTACCAAATCAGCTCAAAGCTGTAACTTCCGACGGCAGGGCGGTTGAAGTCAATCCTCTATGGAACAGGCGACACAGCACCAAATTTAATGGCGCATCCTATATCTCACAGGTCGGTGCCGCCGCTATCTACAGCCCCGAGGGCAGAAAGCAAATAAAGAAAATCACCGACATTTATATGACCAACGCTGCCTTAATCCGCGACTCGCTCACCAGGCTGGGCTATGAGGTCTTCGGCGGAGTAAACGCACCTTATATATGGATGAAGACACCGAACGGCCTGAGCTCATGGGACTTTTTCGACCAACTGCTGACAAAGGCCAATGTCGTTGGCACGCCCGGTGCGGGCTTTGGTTCGGCGGGAGAGGGTTACTTTAGACTGACGGCATTCGGCCAGCCGGCAAATGTCAAAGAGGCACTCGAACGCATCAAAGCTATATCCTAATGGCAGAAAAAACGGCATATATCGGGCTGGGCAACAACTTAGCTGACAGGCAGGACTTCATCAATCGCGCCATCGATATGCTTGCCAAAGCTAAAGATGTTCAGCTTGTCCGAGTAACCGACACTATTGAAACCAGCCCGCTGGGACAAGCCGACCAACCTGACTATCTGAATGCAGTTGCCCAAATAGAAACTACCCTAAGTGCAGGCGAGCTGCACAAAAAACTGCTCGATATTGAAACGCAGTTGGGCAGGGTCCGCGGGGAAAAGTGGACGCCGAGAACCATCGATTTGGACCTTTTACTATTCGGCGACGATGTCATAAATCAGCCGCATCTGGTTGTGCCGCATTCGCAGATGCACCTGCGAACGTTCGTTCTCAAAGGCCTTTGCCAGTTAAATCCCCAAATCCGGCACCCCATCCTAAAAGAAACGGTTCGCGAATTGGCAGACCGGCTGGCAGGCTCGGATTTTGTCCTGAACCCTGATGTTCCGCAGCTTGTCAGTGTGGCGGGTGTTATCGGTGTTGGAAAAACTACTATGGCCAAAAAGCTCTCAGGTCTGCTCGGCTGCAAATTGTTCCTCGAGCCCTACGACATGAACCCATTTATGCCGGATGTCTACGCCGGCAAAAAGGAACTGGCACTGGATTCACAATTATATTTTCTAATCAGCAGAATAGGGCAGTTAAACGGCAGCACGTTGACGCAGGGACAGATTGCCATCAGTGACTATGTCTTTGACAAAGAGCTCATCTATGCCAGAAGGCTCCTCAATAAACAGCAGCAGGACCTGTACGAGAAGGTCTTTCAGCCCTTTAGCGAAAAAGTTACCAGGCCGGCACTGATAATATATCTTCAGGATTCGGCCCCGAAATGCCTGGAGCGCATCCACAGGCGCAACCGTCCTTATGAGCAAAAAATTGAACTGCCATTTTTGGAAGCCCTAAGTTCCGACTATGAGCAGCTCTTTACCGATTGGAAAACCTGTCCTGTTATACGTATATCAATATCAGAGTCAGATTACACAAAAGATGAAAATATAGAGCATCTGGCAAATCAGATAAGATGCTATGTAGCCGTAGCGGGTAGTCCCGGCAAATAATAGTTGGCCTGTGGTTTGGCTGTATAATATAATATTTGGTCTGTTTTAACGCGATAACTGCAGTCAAACATAAAAAGGACGTAAATATGCAGAGAATAACGCCTCTGGTTTTTGTTTTAGTTACCTTTCTTCTCTTTTTCTCATCACCTGTGAGTGGAAAAACATATTATGTAAATAGCATCGACGGGGATGATGGGAATGAAGGGATCTCGCCGAAGCAAGCCTGGGAGTCTCTCAACAAAGTCAATGAAACTACTTTCAAGCCCGGAGACAGAATTCTTTTTGCTGCGAACTCTCGTTATACCGGCCAATTGAAGCCCCAAGGGTCCGGTGGCTTAATCAATGGAAAAGCCCGTCCGATTGTTATCGATATGTATAACGAGGGCGAGAAACCCCGTATTGATGCGCAGGGGAAATATAAAAGTGCATTATATCTGTATAATATTGAATACTGGCAAGTAAACAACCTTGAAATCACAAATCAGGGGGTCGAACGGCAGGCCGGGCGAACAGGGGTATACGTGCACATCAACAACTTCGGCACAGCGAATCATATTCACCTGAAGAACCTGTTCGTTCACGACGTAAACGGAAGTCTGGTTAAAAAGGAGGGTGCCGGCCATGGAATAGCATGGCGAAATTCAGGACAGGAGAAAAAGTCTCGCTTTGACGGCTTACTCATCGAAGGGTGTCATCTCGTTCGTTGTGAACGCAACGGAATCATAGGATCCGGATACTGGGAAAGAGACAAGATATGGCATCCAAGCCTTAACGTGGTAATACGAAACAATCTGTTGGAGGAAATTCCAGGGGATGGTATTGTGCCAATCGGCTGCGACGGAGCATTGATTGAGCACAACGTTATGCGCAATTGCACGAGACTCCTGCCGGACGGCGATGCTGCTGCTGGAATCTGGCCATGGGGCTGCGATAACACAATCATCCAGTTTAATGAAGTCAGCAACCATAAAGCTCCATGTGACGCACAAGGCTTTGACTCCGATTGGGACTGTCAGAACACGATAATCCAATACAATTACAGCCACGACAACGAAGGGGGCTTTTTACTAATCTGTAACAACGGCGGTGCGAGAGAGCCGGTTGCAATCAATACCGGAACAATCGTTCGGTACAACATCAGCGTCAATGACGGCTTGCGTGCTGTAGGAAAACATGCAGGTTTCTCTCCTTGCTTTCATATCTCCGGTCCCGTAGAGAATACGAGAATTTACAACAACATCATTTACGTTCCCCAAAAACCCGACCCTAAAATCGATAAAACAATGGTCAAGATGGACAACTGGGGTGGGCCATGGCCTGAGGATACATATTTTGCTAATAATATCTTTTATGTAGAAGGCTCAACGAGCTATGATTGGGGGCAAAGTATAAACCACATATTTGAGCATAACCTCTATTACGGCAGGCACGAAAACGCACCGGATGACAAGAACGCGGTTAAAGAGAACCCATTATTTGTATCGCCGGAATCAGCGAAAGCAGGCTTTGAGACCTTGAGAGGTTTCATGCTTAAAAAGGATTCACCGTGCATAGGAGCAGGAATATGCATAGACAACAATGGTGGCCGGGATTTCTGGGAAAATACCGTCACAAAAGATGGTCCGCGCAATATCGGCGCCTACGAAGGAGTTGCAATACATCCGTAATCAGACGTAAATAGATACTTTAAAATGGAAATCGCCAAAACAATAGAGTCAGTCAAAAGTCTGGTAAAAGCAGCCAATAGCCAGGGCAAAAAAATAGGCTTTGTGCCTACAATGGGGGCACTGCATATCGGCCACATTTCGCTAATCAAGGCGGCTGTCAAAAGTTGCGACTTTGTCGTGGTCAGTATTTTTGTCAATCCTACACAGTTTGGCCCAAGCGAGGACCTCGAAAAATA
>CAYSLN010000193.1:0-4354 GCA_964431825.1 uncultured Pirellulales bacterium
CTAGCGCGCTTGACTGGGGGTCAAGAGGTCGCAGGTTCAAGTCCTGTCGCCCCGAGTTGTTAGTTGCCTCATACCCCGTACCCTTCGTCTCTGTTCTGTCTTTCGTCCTCTATTAATTCTCTTTCATCCAGCAGTTGCCCAGAAGTATAAAATCATCAAAATCAACATACTTAGTACGATTCAGATCGCTCGGAACACACTCACCAACGTCCAGCCAATAATCAACAAACACCCTTAAGTCATTGAAATCCACTATGTGGTCATTGGTCAAATCTGCCAATATAGCCCAGTTTTCAGGACTTTTACTCGCCTCGCTCGTTCCACCATAAGCTCCCATATTTATCCGAACATTGTTTGTGTCATTTAGCTCATCGCCTAAGGGACATCCCGGATTCCCAGCATCGATACAGGGACTTGTGACCAGATCATTGACCCAGCTTTGTGTATTCGGGTCCCAGCGGCCTGCCTCGGATTTCAGATGATAGTCCTCGTTGTCAGGATTAACAAATTGCGGATTCTCATCAATGTTTCCATTGAGCCACGTAACAGTCGAGTAACCGGAGACGGACATTTGGCTCTGGTCACCTTCTATGTTGCTGTACATAATCGTCACATGAGAACCGCGGTCCTCCTCGTACGGACTGTCTGCCAGTTCAAACGTTGTCGGGCAGTTCCATATTATGCAGTTGACCACTGTGGCCTTGCCGCTGCCTGGGAACAGGCAATACGGAGGGTCTCGCCTGTCTGTATGGTCAAAGAACCGGATGCCCCGCCCGCAATTGTAAATCGTATTGTTTATGAGCAGCGCGTCACACTGGTTCTGCACCGCAATACCTGCGCTGCTACAGTCAAAGATTAAGTTGTTTATCATCACAGGAGAGCACTTGTCGCGCAGAACCACGCCATGGTCATCGCAGCCGCCTATCACGTTTCCGATGATCACCGCAGAGCATCTTGTTGGGTTTATCATATCATCGTGGGCAGGGTTCAAGAAAAGGTTATATCGTATAAGGGGTGGTGGAGTGCTCTCTCCATACAGGTCGACGTCGTCGTTGTCGCCATGGTGACCCGTGAAGAAGCAGTTCTCAACCAATACATAGGAGTATCTCGTATGCACACCCTGTCCGATGCCAATGAACTGAGAGTCCCAAATGTGCGCTGACGCCTCTCCCGGAATATCCGGATCATCCGATATAACAGCTATGGCATCTCCTTCCGCATTTCCACTGTCATCGGGAAGTTTCTGAAAGATACACCCATTGACGTCGATGTGACTTGCCAGGGCAACTACAGCCTGGAAATACGTCCTCGACGGCGGAACCGTCGCGTCGTTGCAGTCGTCATCGTAGTAGTCCTTGTGGTCGCCTTCACAATCGGAATACTCAATAACACAGTGTGCCAAGTGACTGTCTACTGCCTCAATGAACATAATTCGTCCCCACATTGTCCCGTCACCGTAGTGTGTAAAGTGTATCGGCTCGCTTTCATTGCCGTCAGCTAAAAGTTGTCCATAGACGATTATCGACACATCGTCCTCCATTAAAACAAACGTCCCCGGCTCAATGTTTAATACATTACCATCCGGCACAGTGACGGTGTCTTCAAGAACGTAAGCTCCTGACCATGTGGTATCTCCGGTCAGCTCCCCGGAGATGTGGTTGTCAGGCGGAACATACATTATCTCTATAGACCCCGAATCGACAACACTTGTCCCTGCATCGAGCGCCTCGGCGACTATGATGTTAAGGCCTGAAACAAGTGAAACTTCACCCTCCCACTTACCATCAGCAGTATTGAAATCAGCAACGGCTCCATTTATCTCCACGGCAACTGCACTGGGAGCATCAGTCGTGCCATTAAGTGCCATTGTCATTGTCCCCACAATATAGATATCGCCGTTTCGAACTATATCATTCGACGCCGTTCTCAACGCCGGTATAAGCGAAAAATCCGAACTGTTTACGCTGGTATTATGGCCTTCGATAGCCAGAAGATTGTTCCCGTCGTTCAATAAATCTCCTGCTGTCCCCAGGGGGATTATCACCGGCGTCCCTGCCTCGTGAGATTGTGCCTCCGTCAGGTAGTCGACCGGAAGGTCAGGCATGTTACGCTTTGCTACGTAGTCCCCCCCATTAATATATGCAATAAAACCGTCGTCGTAATCTATCACTAATTCCAGAATTTCATCGCCGGACAAAGACGGCACCGTGAACCACTTTCGGATATACACCGTAATGTAGTTACCTTCCATATCGTCGAGTTCCGTTTCATCGTCATTATCCCCGTAACCAAAACCGCTTTTTCCTTCCTCCCACAGCAAATCGTTGAAGTCGGTTTCTTTCCAGTCATCGGCCGGGCTGCTCGGTGCTTCAGTACCCTTAAAGAATCTCCATTTCTCACCGACTTTAATCAACTCTCCGGTGTCGAGTTCTATTGTCATCGGTAAAGCGATGCTCTGTGCGAGAAAAGCCGCCAACAGCGATATAAGTACAAGGTTGAGATCAACTAGCTTTATGAAAATGTCCTCCTTAAAGCTCAAGATAACCCATCAATCTTGCCCAGTTCCTGTATTTTTACATATTCGTATTATACTATATTTGCCTGAGAAAAACAACTGTCTCGAGCAGTGACTTCTGACATCTGTGATTAGATTGTGCTATTAACAAATTCGTAACCTTTATGTTTTTTGCCTCTGATACAGATTGCAAAAGAAATCCATCTAAAGTTCTTTTGATTCCATCAATCTCCTCAGGTTCTCCGAAAACTCCTTGTTCTTCTCAGTTAGCTTCATGTTTCATCAAAATGATCTCCTGTATATTTTGTAAGCGATCTTCAAGTAATTGACTCTACCAACGTCTCACTTTACCCACTAATTTCAGAACCTCTATAAACTTTCCTGATTTCACATTTGGGTACAAATGTGAAGAAAATGTGGAAAAGTACCTGTGGTAAGCTTTCCCATAATTTTTTAAAGACTTATCCTTGACTCTGCTGGGAAGAAATAGGTTAATTTTTTGAAAGGTTCAGAAATGATGCGAATTATGAACCTTTTCTGCTTTTTTAACTCGTCTGCGAATATTTCTCATTTACTTTTTCTCCGTTTCGTATGCTTGAATTAATGCTTTGATTGCTGCCTTGATATGTTCCGGCAGGCTTGTCCATGCGGTGATTATCTGTTGTAAATCAGAGCTTTGGTTGGCAGTTTTTGGGCAGTAGTTTTTTGCCTGATTTTCTGCAACACAATCAAAAGTGCCTGTCATAATAGCTTTGTCCTGCTTAACAACAAAGTCGGGCAGGCTTTCGATAGTTTCCCGCTGTTGTCCGGTGTAAAGATGCGTATATCTTGACATTGTTAGGTTCAAGTCTGAATGCCTCATTAAGGACTGTATCACCTTCGGGTTCGCCCCTGTTTGAATCAAAAGGCTTGCAGCGCTGTGTCTAAGACTATGAAAATCGGCAAATCTGCCGGTGTTATCGCCTGGGACGAGGTAATAATGTGGAGTGCAATTGAGGTCTGCATATTTGTCGAGAGATGGAATTTTACCATCGAAGCTAAGTTTCAGAACGTATGCCAAATCTTCACAAGGCCTTTCTGGCAGGCTAACAATCAATCCTCCTGCATTGCCTTAATGACCAGTTGTATCAGCAGGTGCAAAGCCACCAGTTGATAAACTTAAGCAAACCTGTGGTAATGAGTATTAATAGATTAGTAAAAGCCGTTGGGGGAATTATTTAAATCAGCTCTTGGACGGCACCACAGCAGTGACCTCAATTTCAAAAAGAAGTTCGGGCCGACAGATATCACAAACAACGGAAAGACAAGGCCAATGCAAATCAGGTTTAACACTATTAAATATCTTTTCGACCTCGGGTGTTTTGCAATAAGCAACAGCCTGAAAAATATCATCATCTCGACAATTAACGTGATTGAGAACAGAAAGGACATTTAGAACGGTTTCGTTTATCTGCCCCAATGGGTCATCGATATTTGTGGTTTGACCATCAAGGGCGATCGAAGCTGTTCCGGAGACATAAACCGTTTCGGCTACAGGAGTAATTGCCACGGTGGCCCTGGAAAAAGCAGAACCATATTCAAAAGCACAATCTTGTCTTCCAGTCGATGAAAGATATTTGACAGATTTGGATGGCTTGATAACTGCGACCAGGTCCATAGCGCAATTACCCTTGTTGAGTGACAAAAGACCAATTCCAGTGCTTGCTGGCGAAGCTTGAATTCCTTTTTCGGTAATTAAGCCGCGTTCAGCAAAGAAATTATTTCTGACCTGATTGAAGCTGTCGTACCATGTTAGTATATTACCAAGCCACATCCAGGTTCGAGGTACATCAGAAAAAT
>CAYSLN010000194.1:0-2108 GCA_964431825.1 uncultured Pirellulales bacterium
GGCGCTGTGCTTATTATTTCTATGATTTTCATAGTTGTATTCTCTGCCCTGGCTGTCTCGATGGCCACCCTGTCCGGCACTAGTGCCCAACTTGCTTCAAATCAACATAAAGTTAATTCAGCATTATTTGCCGCTCAATCCGGTCTGGAATGTGCAAAATATATCGTTGCCACTGTAAGTCTCGACGAGACCGCCTATAACTATGTCTCCCAAGCCGAGGCCGATGAGGTCTGGACAGACATGTGTCAATATCTTCAGAACACGGCTCTTGACGGACAGACGGTACCCGCCGCCACTCGTTTCACTGATGCAACCGGAGATGGCGATCAGATTATCACCCCATCAATTAATTTCGGCAGCACTAATGTAGGCTTTACGGTAAGATTTTATCGATACGACAGTGATCCTCAAACAATCAAGCTCCAATCTACAGGCGCTGACGGCGAAGTAACAAAACAGATAAAGATGGACATGGAAATTGCAAAAGACAGCAGTGTATTGAATTACGCCATCGCCAGTAGAGGCCGAATGTGGCTCACGGGAGAAACGACGATTCACGGTGATATCTTCAGTTCGTGGGACCGTGCTGAAATATCACCCTATAACATGACCAGTGACTCGGCCGTGTTAGGCACCATTAACACAGTTCTCACCAGGGAGCAAATTGAAGATGAAGATTACCAGCTGGAAACTCTCGACGAAAACGGTAATCCGATGTTTGACGAGGATGGGAATCGCATCTACAGTCCCGAAGACGAAATTAAGGCCTACCACGAAGGTATCAATTACGGACAGCCATATGAAGATATACCAGGCATGGATATAGCTGATTATGACACTGACTGCTACGATAGCGGTCTCATAGAAATGCCTTCGTGTCCAAGTGAGGACAGAGTCATCGAATACTTCCCCCATGCTTCGGGTGACTATACTCAACCAAAGTCATGGTCAAGCAGAGAGCTCACCCGGCACGTTTACGAGGACCAGACTCTTACCGATGTGCGTCTCCCGAATGACCGTAACGCCTTGTTTGAAAACTGCACTTTCGAGGGTGTGTTATATATCGACTGTTATAAAAGCGGCAGCTCTCATTATAATAATGTTCGCTTTGAAAACTGCACTTTCAACGGAACCATCATAACCGACGTCCCTCAAATCTTTAAATGGCAGTACAATTGCCTCTACTTTACCGGTGAGGCGGCATTCAACAACAACTCAGGCATAGACGAAGCCACCATTCTTGCACCACATTTCAACGTTAATCTTGGCAATACCAACCCTGAACAAAACGACAATAATGTGCTTACCGGTGCTATAGTCGGCGGAATTGTTGATGTACGCGGCAATGCACAAATATATGGAACGATTATTTCAATGTGTGATACGACGCAATGGAGCTCAGGATATGTGACCAACATTGGTGCCACCCTTGACGATGGTGGCTCCGAAACAACCGAATTGGGCGACATTGGTGTCATCAGTATTACGCCAGAAGAAAACAAGATGCTGCCAAGCGGTATAACAAGCCCTATTGTTATTAAACCCAATCAAGATACTTATTCTGAAGGTGTGTAATCAAAGTGAATTAAAAGAAGTAGACTGCCGTAAAAGTCCGAAATCAGGACTATTTTTATCGTAGGAGGAATAAATGAAAATGTTGATTCTATACATGCTGGTTCTGGGATTTTTTCTTGCAGGCATGTTGATGGTTTTTGAAAATACCACCTGGGCAACAGATTTTGCTAATGTCCAAATCAACTACCTCAGCGTAGACCCTAATGAGCCTAATGAACCTAATGAGCCCGATCCCGAATGCGTTTAGTCCGGTAAGTGGCAGTTTGTCAGGGACGATGACGTTGTAATGAGATTTTCTCGCCGTTGTTACAACGTCCGTCCCTGACAACTACTACTCAGACCGGACATCGGTTTAATTTCTACAGGTTAAGCTGCCACTCCTTGCACAAAAAGTATCCGACGGCTTTTCACAACCGAAAAAACCTTGTCGACCACCAAACACCTTCCAAAGTTTCCTCACTAACAACACAAAAATACCTCTTAAAGCGTATTCACCAGTTAGAAAGCCGTTAATCATTTGACAAATCAACATC
>CAYSLN010000194.1:2208-4342 GCA_964431825.1 uncultured Pirellulales bacterium
ACTAATCATGAGGATGTTGAGTCAAGAAAACCTTTCGTGGAAGCCTTCGTAGTTAAGGAATGCAGCGGCCTCGCCAGCAATTGGCGCTGTGAAAAAAGCCTGGACGAGTATCTAAAAGACAACAATATTATTGGCATAGAAGGTATAGACACACGCGCATTGACCCGACACATTCGACTTGAAGGGGCAATGAAGGCGGTTATTTCCACTGAGGATTCGGATGATAAAAGCCTGACTAAAAAGGCAAAAGACTACCCCAGCCTAATTGGCAGAGACCTCGTGAAAGACGTAACCTTCGAGAAAATCCACCAGTGGAATGACAAAGGTAAATATAAGGTAATAGTTATCGATACCGGCGTTAAATACAACATATTACGACAACTAACAATCCGCGGCTGCAAAGTAACCATCGTCCCGGCCAAAACCAGCGCCGAACAAATTCTTGACCTCAGGCCCGACGGTATCCTACTTGCTAACGGCCCGGGTGACCCCGAAGGAATAATGTATGTCGTCGAAACAGTAAAGCAACTAATTGGTAGATTGCCAATGTTCGGTATATGCATGGGCAATCACATGCTCACTCTCGCTCTGGGTGGCAACACCTATAAACTTAAATTCGGCCATCACGGTGGAAACCACCCCGTAAAAGACTTGAAAACCGGCAAGGTTCACATAACCGTGCAAAACCACGGTTTTTACGGAGACATAGATTCTCTAAATAAAAATGACATCGAAATCACTCATATCAACCTCAATGACAATACACTGGAGGGCCTAAGGCACAAAAAGCTGCCCATATTCTCCGTGCAGTTCCACCCCGAGGCCGGACCCGGCCCACATGATGCACGTTATCTGTTTGCAGAATTTGTCGAGATGATGGAGCAAAATCGTGCCTAAGAGAAGTGATATCGAAAAGATTCTGATATTGGGTTCAGGACCAATCGTGATAGGCCAGGCCTGTGAATTCGACTACTCAGGTACACAGGCGTGCAAGGTCTTAAAGGCCGAAGGTTTTAAGGTGATTCTCCTCAACAGTAATCCTGCTACGATTATGACCGACCCCGAAACCGCAGACGTCACCTATGTTGAACCGATTACACCCGAAGTGATTGAGAAGATAATCGAAAAAGAAAAGCCTGATGTAATTTTGCCCACTTTAGGAGGCCAGACCGCCCTCAATGTCACCGTTGCCGTTGCCGAAAGAGGGATTTTAGACAAACACAATGTGGAGGTAATAGGCGCAAACATCGAAGCGATCCGAAAAGCCGAAGACAGAGAATTATTCAAGACAGCAATGCAAAAAATCGGCATGGATTTGCCCCGCAGCGGAAAGGCTCACAACCTCGAACAAGCCCTCGATGTTGTCGGGAAAGTAAGCTTGCCTGTGATTATCCGCCCGGCATATACCTTAGGTGGGACCGGCGGAGGCGTAGCATACAATATAGAAGAATTTGAAAAAGCCGCCCAGAGGGGACTCGACGCCAGTATGGTCAGCGAGATATTAATCGAAGAATTACTAACCGGCTGGAAGGAATTCGAGTTAGAGGTAATGAGGGACCTGAACGATAACGTAGTTATTATATGCTCGATTGAAAACCTTGACCCTATGGGAGTTCACACAGGAGATTCGATTACCGTCGCTCCGGCTCAAACATTGACCAACAAAGAATACCAGAAAATGCGAGATGCAGCCATCGCCTGCATAAGAGAAATAGGCGTCGAAACCGGAGGTTCAAACATCCAGTTCGCTGTCAATCCCGACACTGGCAGAACGGTCATTATTGAGATGAATCCAAGGGTATCCAGAAGTTCTGCCTTAGCTTCCAAAGCCACTGGTTTTCCCATTGCAAAAATCGCAGCAAAACTCGCTGTTGGTTATACATTAGATGAAATCCCAAATGACATCACCAAAAAGACTCCTGCTTGTTTTGAGCCAACCATTGATTATTGTGTCGTCAAGATACCTCGCTTTACCTTTGAGAAGTTCCCGCAGGCAAGACCCTTCCTCACCACCTCAATGAAATCTGTGGGTGAAGCAATGGCCATCGACCGGACGTTCAAAGCTTCTTTGCAGAAAGGCCTGAGGTCTTTGGAAATAGGTGTAAACGGCCTGGAAGACTTAAAATCGGATGTT
>CAYSLN010000195.1:0-4342 GCA_964431825.1 uncultured Pirellulales bacterium
CAGCTCGGTTGTATTGTTATCCTCCTTCGGAGGGTTTTGGGATGACTTCTAGTATTTGTTTAGGATTCGCGTTAGCGTCACGGCGTAGTCCATAGGACGAAGACGGATTGATATTTGATTTTTAATCTATCTTATTCTGTCTTCTGTCTCCTGTATTCTGTGTTCTTTCTTCTGCGAGATACTAGATACGAGATACGAACACCGAAACCATCCCGTCTAAAATCTGTGTAGTGAAGATTTGAATATCTTCCATTTTCCGGCCTCCAAATGTTTAACTTTTCGAAGATTATGTTTTCTTTTCTTACCCACTATAATCACATACAACACTCTTTGCTGGCAATTTAGTCTATCAACATAACGCAGTACTAACAGGCGGTGTCTTTCCCATTGTTTGCAGAAGTTGATTAGTTAGACTATTTTAATTTATTCCTGACCAAGACCTTTGATAATCTGGTCGAAGTCAGCAATTTCAGGCCCTTCATCTCCATAGGAAAAACCATAATGAATAGCTCGCATCTTTGCCTTTATGACAGCAATTCGGTGGAGTATTTTCTCCCTTTCCTTCCAAATATGATGGATTTCCTACCTCGCTGATATTATACCATATTTACTAGTTCCCCGCGAAGACTTTCTCTCCTCTCCGCCGGACTCAACCTGCGAGATACGAAACTGTCCCCGGTATCGCTGTGCTCTTAAAATGACCCCGCAATTTATTGCGGTTCCATATTATTCGGGGTCATTCTGCTTGGGTTAACTTTTCTTTCCTAAGCAAATAAACCGGCGCAAGCCGGTGCCTCGCCAGCATGCGTTTGGTGACGCTCCCTTGGCCGTAGCTTAGTGCGAGAGAGTTAGGGTTTTGTTCTGAAATAAACGATTTACATAATCAATTTGTTATATTTAGCGCCTATCCTGAAAGCTTTAATGCTCTCTTACTGGCTCATAAAGAGGTATGCTACTAAAACAATGTGCTTTCAAAATATTTTGTCATATTAAGTCTAAAGTTCAAAACTCTCTTTAGAAGTTCCTTTCTGGAATCTTCTATCTCGATTTTAATCTTCTCATCCAATATATCTTTGTGGGTCAGTATCGCTCGCTTTAACGGAAGTGCCAAACAAGCGTGTTCCTCTTGAAAACAATATACATAGTCTTTATCTTTGATATACATCCAAACGAGCGATTCAAGCGAGTCGTTTTCAATTCCTTTTGCAATTTGTTCCCATAACTTTCCTACATCGGGTTCGTGAAATTTACGCTCTCTATAATTTACCTGATTTCGACGCTCCATTAACCACTCATAGGGATTTGCCCCCCCAATACTATTTGACTGCAATATGTCTCGATCCCCAAATATGTCCTTATAGATATTAATCGCGCCTAAGTGGTCATTTCTGAATCTTTTCGTACTTTTTTTCTTTGGATTTTCTCTCTCTGCTATTTTAAGCACATAGAGGCTTTTGTTTCTAACAACTGCGTATCCCATTGCCGCAAGTGAGCATCGGAGAAAATAGAATAAAGAGTAATATAATTTCACCGTTGCCCATGAATATAGTCCTCTACTAATGGATTGTATGCCCTCACATAAGCTTAAAAGGCCCTTGAAGTATATGTCCCCCGCATCCGCACATAGCATTTTTTGGAGGTCATCAACATTCTGCGCGTCAAGTTTTAAAGCCTGAAATTCTTCCCTCTTTCGATTCCAATCCTCTAATCCTCTAGCTTCAACCAGTCTTTCGCAGAAAGTTTGTACCCTGTATCTTTCAAAACTCATAGTCCTCCTCTGGTGGCAAATCCTCTAAGAGGTTTGTTTCCAGATGATCCCTTATCTTTTTCCTAGCAGTTTTACCATCTAAACCTTTTATATCTTCATGCACTAATAATTGACTCTTATCCAAATTCAACAAAGTTTTAAATGTATTGACAGTAAAAGATTTTTTTTCTGCGCATTTCATCAATAGGCGCGACGTTAGATATTCGATTGCACCAACAAAACCAGCACTCCGAAAAAATGGATTTTTTGAGTTATTGTCCCAAAGCTTTGCTTGGTCATAGTAACTTTTTATGGCTAAGAAGTAGTTCATGATAGCAATCTCTTGATAGTTAAGGCTTGTGACGTTTAACCTCACGAACACGCCATCTGGTCCCAAGTGTTTCTTAAGGCATGATACTACCGTGGAGAGGTCGATTCGTCCAACTCCTCGTTTTGCTCCAGGGTATCTGATTTGTTCACAGAAAGGCGAATCAGGGTTTTCGTTTAGTTCTTTTGCTATGTCTTTAGCTCTATTGATGACATGATCTGAATCAACCACTACCTCTCCAAACAAGTCATAAATAAGGCTTTTAGGTGCGGGTTTTTGTTCAGTATTGATATTTAGAAAAATTGCCGCAGCTTCTTTGGTCGAAAGTCCTATACATAGAGACACTATTATACTTTCCTTACCTATGCTCTCCTTATCTTTCATAGCAGCTTGCAAACCAGCAAGTCGGTGTTGTCCATCAATGACTTGGGCAGACCTCGTTTTGACTGGAACCGAAATACTCCCATCATTGTATATAGGTTTGTCATCCTTATTAGTCCAGTTGAGTATAAATGTGTTGAAGAACATATTTCCCTTTAAAATAAATTTCTTGATGTCACTTACTCGTCGCTTACTTAACACTCGCTGAACAGCCCCTTCTTCAGAATCTCGTCCTCGAACAGCCACATAATGGACTTCAACAACATCTTTTACCTTCATTGGGAATGTGTATACAGCAGTATTCCCAAACTCAGTCCGCACACACGCTTTTTCGTAATTATGCTCTTTTTTCATGATATTATCTCCCGGCTAAACCGCAGCTTTTTTCAGTCTAAGTGCCAACTCTTAAAATTCGCGTAAACAGTCCGACTGTTTTTTGTTTTTAGCCATTTATAAAAAAAGTATACCGCTTTATAAATACATATACTATCAAAACCACAATTCCAACCGCCAAATACTAAAAACTAACCCCAAGATGTTTTTTTCTCCGCTGTTGTGCGAAGCATGCCCTAGGTGCTCACCCAATTTTATCCCGCCGGAACTCCTTTTTCAAATATATTTTCCCCTCTTTCTTCCTTCTGCGAGCCACGAGCCTTTAAAGCTCAACCACTACAAATCCCACCTGCACATATGCAAACACCTTGCTCTAACGAAGTCTCTAAAGGAGCCAATGCACACAGTCCTCAGGGGGGAAAGAGCTATTAATCATCGTTTGTAAAGTCAGACGATGTATTCTCGATCATTTCGCATACTTCTATGCCAAGGTCGGTAAGAAATACTATATTTGCCTCTGGTAAGCTTGTAGCATCATGCGAGATGAGCGTCCTGTTTCGGAGCTCACGGAACCGTTGTAGTTGTGTCCTGTACGGTTTGTAATTTACCGCTCTCTTTACAGTCAATAAAAGCGCAATGTGTTCAGACGAGAGTCCATAAAGAAGCATTCCTGCCCAAGGGCATTTTTTGGCAACCTCTACGGACAAATTGACAACCTTTTGATCTATTTGTAACTCGAATCCTCCAATCTTAGCCTGCCTTGCACTGAAAATAAGCTGGGTTGCATCACTCCAAAACTGTACGAATAAGTTCTTGTAAACAATACACACGCATACTACCAAACAGGCTAAAGCAATTAATTGCATAGATTTAACCACAGAAAACCAACACAGAACACTAACTAAAATGAATAAGATAATTTCTTTTAATGGTCGCTTAAAAATGGTCATAATCGACATCTCCAACTGCGACGACACCGAACATACATTAGCCTTTCAGTTTATTCTTGTCTCGTGTATATCCAATTACCATCCTGTTTGTCAAAGAAAAAACGATACTCGCTTCTCATCCCTAGGTGCTTATAAAAAAACATATATTAACAATTGTTTTGAATTTAGAGCTTAGAATTTAGAGTTTATTCTGTTTTCTGTCTCCTGTATTCTTTCTTCTACGCAATACGCACGACGCAATACGCAATACGAATCACGCTTGTCCCGGCGTAGCCAAAGGCGAAGCCGGAAGCGACGAACTCTCCCCCGGCTTTGCCGGACTCAACCGGCGAGATACGAACGACTAGCGACGAGCGACGGAAGTTGATTGTATCAACTTCCTACACGTACAGTGGTTCCCAAGGTGACATAAAGCGAGCTTTGAAGCATTGAATTCTATCGGAAACTGCTGACCTCCCGTCTCGCCGTATCCGATAGTTATATGCGGCTGAAAATTCTCGAAACTTGCCTTCTGCGGATAGTTCTTTATCCAGCTCAAAGTCGTCTCCGCAACTTGCCCTTCACCATATATCATCTCGCTGGTCACATCATAGCTAAAATACC
>CAYSLN010000196.1:0-4297 GCA_964431825.1 uncultured Pirellulales bacterium
TTGGTTTCAAACCTTTCGTTGATTGCGATAGCGCCGTCGTTCATCTTCAGATTCAGGGCCTCGACGGTTTCCTTATCGACACTCGGCTTTCGGCCGACAGAGACCAGTGCCTTCTCCGCCTCAATTGTCTGGCCGTTATCGAGAGATATTTTTGGCAGGGGGGAGAATTTGTCAACCGAGGTAACTTTTTGGCCTGTTATGGAATCGATGCCGAGTTTCTTGAATTCTCGTTCTATCAGTCGGCCAACCCATTCATCCTCCATAGGGAGCAACTGAGCAAGTGCCTCTACGATAGTTACCTTTGTTCCCATTGCGACATAAACGCAGGCCATTTCGCATCCAATCACACCCCCACCTATGATTACCATCGATTTGGGGATTTCCGGCAGCGACAGGGCCTCTTTACTGCTGATAATAGTCTGGCCGTCAAACACTACGTTCGGCAGTTCGATTGTCTCTGAGCCGGTTGCGAGGATTATTTTGTCCGCCTGTATTTCTGTCTCCTGGCCGTCCGATTCGACTTTGATTTTGTTGGGACCGGTAACTACAGCCCGGCCGGTAATCATTTGCATCTTGTTGGCCTGCGCAGTTCCCGTCATGCCTTTGCGAAAGCCCGCTACTATTGCGTCTTTTCTTTCCTGTATTTTGGTCCAGTTTGGAACTGCTGAAGGAATATCGATCCCTATTTGCACCGCGTTTTTAGCCGACACTAAAGCATGTGCCGATGCCAGCAACGCCTTCGATGGGATGCAACCCCAGTTCAGACAGGTCCCGCCGACGAATTCTTTTTCAACCACTGCAACCGAAGCCCCTTTCTGTGCGCATCTTCTCGCCGCCCTGAATCCGCCCGGCCCGGCTCCTATTACTACTACGTCAAAGTGTTCTGCCATATCTTTACCCTCATATATCCAATCACATATCACATCGACCTGCGAAACTTCAGTAGGCTCAGTTGAGCCGCAAAAGCACCATCTAAATAATATAGGCCCGTGGTATAAAAAGCAAACCTTAACGTTTGTTTTTTCGTGGGCACTGGCAAAACAAAGTGTTAAAATTCTCTTGTCAGCTATGTTTCACAAAGTTTTTCAAATGTGGAAAAAGAAAATGGTATAATTATTGCTATATAAAACTTCCTTCATGGAGGGATGCGGAAAATGAAAAAGTATTTACTTTTACTTTTCGATGCTTGTATGAGCAGCGTCGAACATTCTTACCCCACCGCTGTCCAGTTGGAGGATTAGGCCCTTTTCGAGGTCAATGCCGATGCAATTACCGCTAAATCTTTTGCCGTTATATAATAACGTCACTCTATGCCCTAACTGAATACTCATCTTATGCCACTGGTCGATTACTTTCTCGCTGTTTTTTTCTGCTAATTTCAGCCAGTGCTCTATCGAGCTCAGCAGTCTTTTCGCCAACGAGATGCGGTCGACAACCGAATGGTTTTCAATGTCGATACTTGTCGCGGTTGATTGTAATTCCGCGGGGAAGGAATCTTTCTTTTGGTGGCAGTTTATCCCTATGCCAATGATGTAAGTGACGCCTCCATTATTTGTTTTTGATTCCAGCAAAATTCCGGCTACTTTTTTACCGTTTAGTATTATATCGTTTGGCCATTTAATTTTTGTTTCACCCTTGGTTGGTTTGCCGATAGCTTCAGCGACAGCTACGGCGCAGCTCAGCGAGAGCAACTCGGCATTTAATTTGCTGTCGGTCAGAATAATTGAACAAAGAATGCTGTCCGATGGCCTGCTTTGCCATACAGCCCCGCCTCTGCCTCTGCCTGCGGTCTGCTCTTCGGCGAAGATTACCAGACCGTCATTGCTCTTGTTCTTTGCGTATTCGGCGGCAACATCGTTTGTGCTTGATGTGCGGTTATAAACGAGGATTTTCCTACCGATACGCCTGGTTCTCAGATTTGTTTTTATTTTGTCAGAGTCCAGCAGCTCGGTTTTTGACATAACTTTAGCTACCCGTCAAGCCCAATATCTACGGCCGTGGCTGAATGAGTTATTGCACCCACAGCAATTCTGTCAACTCCGCACTGGGCTATAGCCGAAACATTGGTTAATGTTATGTTGCCGGAGGCCTCGAGCAAAGGCTTCTTTTTTCTACCACATACTTTGTTTCGCATCTCTACTGCGTGTTTCAGCTGCCACTGACCCATATTATCAAGTAGCACGATGTCAATGCCTGGTATCTCCAGCACGTAGTTGAGCTGGTCATCGACGTGGTCGACCTCCACCGCGATGAAGTTAACGCTTTTTATCTTTCTAGCTTGGCAAATGATTTTTCGAAGTTTCCCCTGGAAATTTCTGCCGAGCTGGGCGATGTGATTGTCTTTAATCAGAATCCCGTCATAAAGTCCGAGCCGATGGTTATATCCGCCGCCGCAGCGAACCGCATATTTTTCCAGGATTCTCCAGCCGGGCAGTGTTTTTCTGGTATCGTAGATTTTGGCCCGTGTCCCCTGAATGGCTCGAACGTATTTACCCGTCGTGGTGGCTATGCCGCTTAGCCTCTGAAGAAAATTGAGCATAACTCGCTCGGCGCTGAGCATAGAACACATCGGCCCTTCAATCGTAGCGAGTTTGCAACCGATGTGAGCAGACTGACCATCCTCCACGTGCACTTTTAATTTGAGCCTTTCGTCGTAGCATTTGAGAATCTCTTTGGCCACTTCCATTCCGCATACTATTATCTCCTCTCGCGAGATAATAGTTGCTTTGGCGACAGTGTCCTTTTTAAATAGAAGCTCGCTTGTTGTATCACCTTGACCTAAGTCTTCTTCAACTGCCATTTGGATTAGAGGTCTCACTTTTTCAATGTTAAGTTTTTTCATCTTCTCTCTTTTCGTTTTATTCTTGATTTCCAGACGATGGGGTCTTTTTCTTACGCCTTTTTTGTTTTTGTGTTACCAAGAACTCCTTTTTCTTTTTCCGCGAGTCGACGAGAACCAGTTCCGGTAGTTCTTTCAGCTCTCGTAGCTGGTCCCGCAGAAAAGCAGCCCGCTCAAAATCAAGAGCCTGGGCTGCCTCAAGCATTTCCTTCTCAATCTGAGAGGCCAGCTCGACCTTGTCATATTCCGAATCGCCCAGGCTGACTGCCTCCCGGGCAATCCGCCTTGCCTTTATCTGCTCAGTTAAACTCTTGCGGATTTCCTTTCTTATCGTTTCAGGTGTGATATTGTATTCTTTATTATATTTTAACTGAATTTTACGGCGTCTGTTTGTTTCGTCAATAGCTTTTTGCATTGATTTGGTAATTGTGTCGGCGTACAAAAAAACCGTCGCATTGATGTTTCGTGCGGTTCTGCCGATTGTTTGTATAAGCGACGTATGGCTTCGCAGGAATCCTTCCTTGTCTGCATCAAGAATAGCTACTGCTGAAACTTCCGGCAAATCCAGGCCTTCACGCAGCAGATTTACCCCCACCAGCACATCAAATTCGCCGTGGCGTAGTTCCCGCAGAATTTCAATTCTTTCGAGAGTATCGATTTCACTGTGCAGATACCGGCATCTAAAACCCTTCTTACCAATATAACTCGACAAGTTCTCAGCCATTTTTTTCGTCAGGGTCGTAACAAGCACTCGCTCCTTGGCCTTAACACGTTTTTCTATCTCGGCTAAGAGATGGGGAATCTGATTGCTCGCCGGATGGACAAAGATTTCGGGGTCCAGAAGTCCGGTAGGTCTTATGACCTGCTCAACAACCTCATTATTGCATTTTTCCAGTTCGAACGGCGCTGGTGTAGCTGAAACAAAAGTGACTTTGGCCCAGTTCTCCTGGAATTCTTCGAATCGCAGAGGCCTGTTATCCAGCGCGCTCGGCAGCCTGAAGCCATGCTCAATCAGGACCTCTTTTCTGCTTCTGTCACCCGCCCACATCGCCCGCAACTGCGGAATGGTGACATGAGATTCGTCGATAAATAAAAGAAAGTCCTTCGGGAAATAGTCAATCAGAGTATAAGGTCTCGCCCCCGGTTCCTGCCCGGCTAAGTACCTTGCATAATTCTCAATCCCGCTGCAATAGCCGACCTCCTGCATCATTTCAATGTCATACATCGTTCGGGCCTGCAACCGCTGAGCTTCAAGCAATTTACCCTCGCCTCGAAATTCGGCCAGCCGCTCTTGTAGCTCCGCCTTTATGCTCTCCACCGCGGAGCCTATCCTCTCCGATGGCATAACGTAATGCTGCGCAGGGTATATAAAAAGCTGCTCTTCGACAGCGAGCGTCTCTGCGGATACGGGGTTTATATAGCTTATCTTTTCTATTTCGTCGCCGAAGAATTCTATCC
>CAYSLN010000197.1:0-4290 GCA_964431825.1 uncultured Pirellulales bacterium
CCACGAGGCAGCGGGAGAGGCTCTTGATAAATTCATTACCAGCTTTCCAGAGCACGAGGGCTTTCCATACGCTGTTTGCATGATGGCAAAGAAGTATAACGAGGTTGGAAAGGCCGAAAAGGCCTTTGAGCTTCATCAATACAATGTACAGCATTTCCCCGATGATATGTATGCGATGTGGTCGCAGGTGGAGGTTACATATCATCATATCCGGGATGCCAACGATGCAGCGGCCGATGCAGCTCTGAATAAGCTGATTACGGTGTTCTCTGACCAGCCGAGCTTAACGAAAGAGATTTACAATGTTGCAAATGAGTTTCTCAAGGCGAAAAGACATGATAAGGCCAATCAGCTCTATCCTTATGTTATAGAGCACTGGGTGGAAGATGACTCTGCGGTATTGCCAAAAGCGGGCGTTGCGAGGCTGAATATTGCTCTTGGCAATGACGCTGCTGCTGAGGCCATTCTCGAGAGCCTAATCGCTGATTCTAAAGACTCTCCGGATTTAGCCGAGGCGGTATTTGTGATTGGGGAGGAGTATTACAATAAGGCTGTCGAGTTTGAAAAACAGGGACTTGGCGAGCAGGCCAAGGGCCACTTTACGAAAGCCCTCGCAGTATGGAAAAGAATGACAATGGAACTGTCACCAGAGGCCTTGTTCACACAACATGCGTGGTACTTTACGGGTGTTTGTTATCGTCGTCATCTGGGAGACAATGAGAAGGCGCTCGAATACTATCAAAAGGTCGTGGATGAGTGGCCCGATTACAAATATGCCTGGAGTGCCCAATGTATGGTCGCTGAATGTTACAAGGACTTAATAAAATCAGGTCAATTACAGGAATCAGAGGCCGAAGCCAAAATAGAGCAGGCCTACAAAGCAGTTATTGAGAAATATCCCGACTGCTCTTTGGTTGGCTATGCCTGTCTGAAAGTAGGCTGGAGAAATTTCGATAAGGGCCGATGGGCCACGGCCGCTGAGTATTTCGAACTACTCTTAGAGAAACACCCTAATGATAATCAGCGGCAAAATATATTGTACAAGTTGGGGCAGGCCTATGAGAACATGGGCAAATTAGAGCTCGCCACAGATATATATGGTTTATTTTTGGAGATGTCTGACCCGAATGACTGCCGTGTAGAGAACCTACAGAAAAGGATCGAAAAATTTAAAGGAGTGGAGAAATGAAGATAAAAATAACAGCTTTTTTTACGGTGTTTTTGTTATTATCATGTTTTGCGACTGAAGCGGTAGCGTGTCCCCCACCTAGCTGTCCCCCTTGCTATGGTGGCGAGGACTGTGAATGTGTTTCGGAATGCTGTGGCGATTCACACTGTCATCCTTGTCAAAAATGCGAAGGTTGTTCGTGCCAATGCAGGGAAATAGAAGTTACTTCTTGGTTGCATTATTATAACTTTGTCGGCTGCCCATTTTTATTCTCCGCGGTCGACAACCTGGATTGTAACCTATTTTGGACTGGAGGGGCGACCCAGCATGGCGGATCGATTTCGAATTCGTAACCCACTGGGACGAGCCCGGCGAATACACAGTACAAGCCAACTCGCCCTGCGGCAACGTAGACTCAACACAAATCTACATCGTCAAAGTAGACAAGATTGTAAAGTTTAACACTGAACCCCCTGAGGAAGGTCCCTTATACGCATGCCTGGATGGCTCGGTGATTCTTGAAGCAAAACCTTACCCCTCAAATACACCTTCCTCCTCGTGGCCACCTAACGAAGGAGAGATAGGTTGGTCAATCACAAATAAGCCGGGAGACAGCAATCCATCATTGACACCTGACTCCGGTGAGCAAAAGAAGGCAACGCTCGGTAACTTGGACAAGCCTGGTGATTATGAAGTCGAAGCTAAAACAATTGGCTGCATATACCCTATGTACCCTGCGGAAGCTCACGAAGGGCCAGGTGATACTATCACTGTAAAAGTTATCGAGGTAGCTTCTCTCTTGCCGGACAGCGGTGTAGAGTTTGATGATGAAGATGATGATCCGAATACTAAGTCATTCGCTGTTGGTGTAGTTAAGCCAAGCGACATACCAAACGTTGTAACTGTGACAGCGACGCCTAATCCCAGTGTGTCAGAAGAGAACTTACCGGATTGCTGGAGTCTCGTAGGTGGGACAGGCACGAGTAAACTCACACGTACAGTTGATAAGACTATGCCGGGGATAACAACAATAACCTGCACCTCCGGCTCATCATCAAAAACAACGAAAATTTATGCTGTGAAGGTTAACCTAACAGCAGGAGATTTATACGGTACAGTCGCTGACGATGACGAAGAAAGCCCAGGTGCATTTGTTCATTTCAACTTGGATAATGACAACTCCAGCGACAACAGCGTTGGTGCTCCTAAGCGCCCCGGAGCGGACTATTTAGAAACAACCAGTTCTGTTTCCGGTGAAAATGACCTGAAGTCACTGACTATGTCCCTAAATCCCTCACTCACCAAAGGAAGTATGGTTTTAACGATATCCACAGGGGAGAAGATTTGGAAAGATGGAGCGAAGGGTTCCTCCAATTTAGTCCTCGCCAGTGGCAGCAAAACATGGGATTTGTCGATCGAAAGCCAAAGAAACGAGTTTAATGATCTTTGCTCAGGCTTACATGTCGAAGGAGTGAACACGGGCAGTGGTAATATCGTATTGAAATATAAGCTTTCTGGCACAGACGTACATTTTGATAAGGTAAACTATACCTTTATCGCAGCCGACTGCGGTGACCAACCGAGAACGGATAATGGTCAACGAGGAAGGCTTGAAGGAGCGTTCCCTTTGGTGCGTTGCGAATGGAGCATTACGCACAACACGTTGACAAATGCGTATAATTGCATAGCTTGGTCGGTGGATGACCTCAACCATTGGTGGACAAAAGTTCATACTGTCCCAGGTACCAACGTCAAGGGGATAGACCAAGAATATGGTAATCCCAAGAATGATGAATTTGAAATATCAGACCTAAACAACTTCTATTTTCAACTGAAAGGATACACCCCAACTGCTAACGGTCCAAGTGATGCAACCGTCATGTATTATTCCGCGTTTCACGCCGCCAAGAAGAAAAGTTGCGGCTGTGGTGCTGGTAAATGGATCATGTACGAAAGTAAGTGCGGTGGTTGGGAGCGAATTGAGCATGATTGGGATCAGCTAAACGGTGATGTATATGGGACTCCAACACGTTTCTATAAATAGCACTAAGTAAAAAAGAAAGGTAGGTTTGATATGCATAAATTGATCACATTGCTTACGGTGTTCATAAACCTAGCGGTCCTTGCCGGAGATGGTGAGGCCACTAAGGAATTGTACAACGAAAACTTGGCAGCTTCATTTAATCAGAAGTATCACACGTGGAAGGAATACTGTTTGACATCAATACCAATGTATAGGTCGGACATTGATCCCATGATTTTTTTCGACAACGAACCTTTCAGAGATATTGTGAAACTGGGTATCCCTGCTATTCCACTCATGGTAGAGAAGCAACAGGAAGATCATATGCTTGGCTATGCTTTGTATCAGATAACGAAGTGGAAATGGCACATAATAAGAGAAGGCTCGGCAGCGGGAGAATGGACCTGGTTTGTCGAAGAATTCCCAGATATAAGGTCAGATACCGGTCCCCCTGATAGCCGCCAGCTTTGGCTCCGCTGGCGGAAAGAAGGTCAAAAGCATACGGACCAGTACTTCGAAAAACTTTACGACGAATGGAAAGAGTTAAAGAGGCAGAATAAAACCGAAGAAGCCAAGGAGAAATATCAACGGATAATAGACCTTGGTATTGCGGCATTGCCAAATATAATGCAAAAGGTAGAACAAGGGGACAACGAATTAACGGAAGCCATATCTAAATTAACAGATGGTAAAGTTGAGAAAAATGCAAAACAATCGGAATGCTCCAACTGGTGGAAGGAGAATAAAGAAAAGTGGCTTATCCCTTTCCCGAAGCCCACAGAGGAACCCAACGAACCAACACCTAAATGAGGGCCATAGATAACTTGGAACCGGTATAGTCGTCACAAGTTATCTTCTGTTGATAAAGAACATAGGCAGACGCAACGAATGGTGTTTGCCAAGAGAATCTGCACTTATTTTGATGCTGTGGTATAAAATAGGAGGAGATGAAAATCCAGCAACTCTTTTTGTATGTTCTCGTTGACAGGGATTGGCAGTGGGGATACTTTCAAAACCAGCAGGTATTAACAGCGAGAGTACAAACAACAGCGAGAAAATATTTGCCGGCGAGAGTGTATTTTTTAAGCGAGGATATATT
>CAYSLN010000198.1:0-4279 GCA_964431825.1 uncultured Pirellulales bacterium
TTTATCTCACCAATG
Organism: uncultured Pirellulales bacterium; assembly: GCA_964431825.1. Taxonomy (GTDB): domain Bacteria; phylum Planctomycetota; class Phycisphaerae; order Sedimentisphaerales; family Anaerobacaceae; genus CAYSLN01. Next base: position 16 of record CAYSLN010000198.1, read on the forward strand.
ACCCTTCTGCCACCAGCGTCATTGTTAGGATAAGTGACAATAATCTGCACCTTTTTCTTGGCAAAGTATTTTAAAGCTTCCAACGAGGGCCTAAGTTGAGTGGTTGTGTCTTCAACTTCTGTTGTTATAGAATGCTGGGTAAAAATAATTATCGGTTCCTTCACGTTAAGAGAAAGCTTCTCCTGCAGCTCTTGAAGTGTAGCAAACTTCTTCTGTTTTATCAAATCAATAACAGGAAATCCCACATTGAAAATTCTCCACTTCTCCTCACCAAGTCTTTCTATCCTTTTTGCTGCTTCTCTGTTAGTGGTAAAATGCAGATGCGAAAGTTTTGTCATAGCATGACGAACATAATCATCTAAAGCACCGCCTTCAGTTATGTCGCCCCCCTCAATATGAGCTACAGGTATTCCCATTTGGCTGCTAGCCACAACCGCCGCAAGACCTTCAAAGCGGTCGGCGTAAACTACTAAAAAACTGGGTTTAAGCTCATAAAGCCTCTTACTTAAATTGATTATTATGTTTCCTATTGCTTGCGTCGTTGAAAATAAATTATCGGCTTTTACATTTTCTTTTATCTCTTTCCAAACTTCAAACCCATCCTTTTCTATCTCTCTTTTTGTATAGCCGAATTTTCCATCAAGATGCGCCCCGCTGACAAAAAGATAATATCTCAGCAATGGATGCTGCGCTATCGCGCTGATTATGGGATACTGTAATCCATATTCAGCCCTGTTGCCCGTAAATATTGCGATTTTTCTTTTTTGAGCTTTCACTGCTTAATCCAAAACCCCGCAATTTCTATTCCTAAAGTTCTACATCCCCCTTTTTAATCTGGACTTCTGCTGGCAAATCTCGTTTTGCTTTTTTACCTAAAACCGCGTACAAATCTTCTCCTATAAAATCTCCTGTCCCTGGCCTCTTCACCCATGCATTATCAAAGCTAAAAGTTTCTTCCTTTTTCACGGGCTTTATTGTTACAACCGAAGCATAGGCAAAATCGATAACCAGCCGCTCCTCTTTTTGTATCTCCTTGTTGCCGTTCAGACCCTGCCAGACAGCTTTCGACCCAACTACCAGCTCTTTCAATTCTTGGGGTTCAATCGAAAGCGGAACATCCGGCCCGGGCCAATTTCGTGTAATAGTAAAATGCTTTTCAAGGGCACACGCACCCAAAGCAACAGCAGCCAAACATGTATATATGCCAAGGGAATGGTCGCTTAGTCCCACCGGAACGTTGAATGCCTTTTGTAATTGAATAATCGATTTCAACCTTAGCTTGTCATATGGAGTCGGATACATGGAAACGCAGTGCATAAGCATAAATGGTACTTTGTGCCTTTCTATGACCTCTATGCTTTTTCGTATGGAAGAAATGTCGTTCATTCCTGTTGATAAAATTATGGGTTTTCCTTTTTTAGCAATATGGTCGATTAACGGTACGTTGTTACACTCCCCCGAACCTATCTTAAAAGCAGGGATGCCCATATGTTCCAAACGGTCTGTTGCCTCACGGGAAAAAGGCGTTGAAAGATACAATATCCCTTTTTCTTCACAATATTTTTTAATTTTCACCTCTTCATCTTCAGTCAATTCACATCTCTTGATAATATCCCAAAGCCTCTCGTCGGAAATCTCACCTGGCTTCATGTCGGTAGGAATCATCTCCTTTTCAGTAATGTGACATTGAAACTTAACACAGTCCGTTCCTGCTTCCACAGCTGCATCAACCAATTGAATCGCTTTCTTAAAATTTCCCTCATGATTAATCCCAACTTCTGCAATTACAAACGGAGAATGGCAGTTTCCGATAATTCGTTCGCCGATTTTTATTTCATACATAACTTCCCCTTAGAAACCGCTCAAACAGCTTCAAATCATCCTCACTATCTATATCAACATAGAACCCATTGGTCTGATAAGCAATTGTTTTGCGGGGAATCCTGCATCCTCTTAAGATGGTCCTACGCGAAAAGACCCAACAGCTGTTGGTGATATTGAAAATTAGAGGAGCTTCTTGTCTGCAAACAAAACTTTTTTTCGATATGTTCTGAGCGTAACCACTTTTATTGATCTTCACCATATGGAAGTAAGGGTTTCTCTTACTCGATGCTACCGCAATTACTAAATCAGGTTTCTTTTTCAAAAAAATACTTATCATCTTCTTCACGTCTTTTCTGTTTCGCACCGGACTAGTGGGGTCCAAAAGAACAACTCCTTGAATCTTAACAGGATAAAGATCCTCGCACTTGATTAACGCATGCTTTAAAGTCTTAAGCATAGGAGTGTCATCTCTAGCCAACTTTTTAGGCCTTATGAAAGGAACTTCCGCTCCATACTTCTTTGCTTCTTTAGCTATCTCTGGGCTATCGGTGGAAACAATGCTCTTATAAAGCTCTTTGTAGCCTAACGCTTCTTTAATCGTGTAATAAATCAATGGTTTGTTTAAAACCTTCCGCAAGTTTTTGTTCCTTATCCCTTTCGACCCTCCTCTTGCCGGAATTACTCCCAGAAAAACAGGTTTTCGTTCTTTGCCCATTTTGCTGTAACTGTTCATACAATGTAGCTAATAATTTTGATTTCTGATTCTTTTAGGTAATCTGCTCCATTCCTTGGCATAGATGGCCCTAGGTGACATGACAGCTTGCAAACCCTGCACATACTCCGTCCCCGTCGGTTGCGCCGGCACCGATTAGGGAGCATACCTACATCTATTTTCCCTACACTCCCCGGGAATTTGACTGCTCAATCTCTCAAAGAAGTATCTTAGTGAGCAAGGCTACTACCCCTGGGCCTCTTGAGAGTGTGATTCATTCTCTTGTGTACGCTTCTTTCTCTGCGCCGCAACAATTTTTCTTCGGCTCTCGAGTTCACTTAAAATGTCATTGTCAGCGTTCTGTTGCTTTGGCTTAAATGGAAGCTGCTCTTGTTTTTCACCATCCTCACAAATTTTAGCAAGATACTCACGGGCAAATGTTATAAATATAGCAAGCATTAGGGAAACAGCCCCAGCTAACGCAGTCCTTTTAATAGTACCACGGGGCAATCTCATCTCGGGAACGATTGCCTTGTCAAGAATTTGAATCGTCGGCATACTCTTGGCTTCTTCGATCTTGGCAATCTCGTATTCTCGTGTGAGCAATTCGAATAGCATTTCCTGAATTTTTGCTTCCCTACTTAGGATGTTCTCGATCTTGCTGAGCTTTTCCTCAATTTCAGCCAATCGAGTCTCCAGAAAAATCCTCTTGCTGGTTGCCTGGCCTCCTGAAAGCCTTTTATTTTGCTGGTCCAGTTCTTCCACGTAAGCATTTGCCATCGCAGTTGCCCTATTTGGGTCGCTATCTTCTACAGTTATCCTGAGAATGCCTTCGTCTGAAACCTCAATGGTAGTATTCTTTTTGAGCTGTGCTCTGGCTCTAAACCAGTAGCCTTTCGTTTCATATGCCTTCATCAAATCGAATCTGTCGATAATGGCATCAGCGATAGCTCGGCTTTCAAGGATGCCGGCGTACATATCGGCGATACTTGCGACGCCGATTGCTTTGCTAAGTATGGAGTTTTTGTTTGTTCCTAATCCTAATCCGCTAGTTAGCCCCGACTCTCTTTGTAAAATCTCGACCGGGGGTACAATTGAAGTTGTGGCTGAATAGATTTTTGGTTGTGAGAGACTAATAATCGCTGTGATTATTACGGCAGCCGCGCAAATCAACACTATCATCCTGCGATGTTTAAAAATCACACTGATGTAATCGAAGAGATTAATTTCATCTTCGATGCTGTCCTTTTGACTAATTGGTCTTGTTGGGGATTGGTTTTCTCCATTATCCATAAGTAAGTTATCCAATATCATTAGCTTAGATTACAAGGCTAGGACAACACCGGCAGTAAGAGCCGCCTGGAACAATATTTGAGTTAAGTCCTTCGTAGTTTTTAGCCAGAAGAATTTATCCATTTTTCGTGGCACGATAATCGTATCACCTGGATACAGCCTAAGGCCCATAAATCCGCCGAAAAACCATTGATGGGATTCAGAATCCCAGGAAACTCGGCCAGGCCTTTTCTGTGCGATACTAATAACAGACCCATCTGCTTTAATAACACTTAGTTGTTTTTTGTCGGCTTCCTTGGTTATGCCCCCAACCCTTTGGAGGTAATAGCTGACGGTTCTGTCTTTTTCATAAATTAGTGCAGTGGGATTGAAAACCTCTCCAACGACATTCACGAAACCCGGGGTTTCAGGGATGACCAGGTTATCCCCTTTTTC
>CAYSLN010000199.1:0-4257 GCA_964431825.1 uncultured Pirellulales bacterium
ATCCATTTCTTATCGAATCCTTAAAAAGTTCTCATGTTTTCCGTTGCACTATATATAAGACTAATATAGTCCTATTTTACTGCTTTGTCAGCATAAAAATTAGTTTTTTTAAAAATTTTTCAGCTGTCTCCGCTAAAAGGCAAAGCTCTATTGCCTTTTAAACGCTAATTTTTCACCCTACTATGCTAAAAACCCCTGTTGAAGATATAGAAACCCGCCTCCGTAGGGCCTTATCAGATACAAAGCGGTATTCGTTCCGAGCCTCCAGCACTATTTTATCATTATCTACTGTTATTTCAACATCCTGTTCGGGATTTTTATGGCGAATTACATTAGCCAGTAAAAAGGCCTTTTCGAGCCCATCGCCGGATTTGTAATTGGCCACTTCATCGGGCTGGGCCAGACGTTTGCCATCATAAATCGAATTGTTTTTGAGCTGTTTGAGCCAGGTATAAACCTGCTCCGGCGACATCGAGTCTAACGCCTGCACTGAAACGGGGTTGCGTTCTATCGCCGCCTTGACGAACGGGGTCCAATCACAGGTTTCCATATCACGATAAGCATAAAAAGCAAGGTCGGCAGTGAAGTTATTTTTGCGTTTTTTCTGCAGGTAGTCGATTATCTGCTGCCTGCTGAAATCAACAGAAACCTCAAGAGGGTCGGGGGTGAGAAAATTTCTGTTCAAAGGGGGCAGTTTTGCTTCGGTGTGAACGAAATCGGCAAGCTCATCCACAAACTGCGCTGCATTCGGTACGGTCGGTGAAAGAAATTTAACCAACGCGGTTTTACCATTTGTGTTACGGACATCAATCTTTTGGCCGCTTATGAATTCATCAAGCTTGTCACAGCGAATTCTGTTCGGCAGTTCATAGGGGACAAAATCCTCATCCGAGACCTCAGCGAGGAGTTTGTCGAAAGTGGGGTCGGCTATTCTGTAATTGCTGCCATGCTCGTAATGAAAGAGCACCTCGGCCTTTAGGTAGTGAGGCTGGCCGTGACAGTCGCGACAGACCTGGAAGAACTTCTGGTAGTCGCGCCTGGTTCGCAAAAAGCTGGCGAAGACCTGCAAACTTAATTCCGTCGATAAATAGGAGCGAAGGCGGGCGATAAAATGCTCGTAGGCCTTTTTGTCTATCGTTGCATCATCGTATAAGCAGTGCACGTAACCGGAGGAGTGGGCAACAATTGTAATGTTTTCATTACGCAGGGCGCGCTGGGCCTTGTTGGAAATAGCTGTGCCGTTGAACCACATCGTCTTTGTAACAAGTCTTCTATTATTAGTAAGGACGCCATCCTGTATATCGATGAAGTTTTGCGAGTGGAGAGGGGTGAGTATCATGTAGATGTCTTGCAGGGGTATTTCGCAGACGACGAACGCGGCGGCGGCGTAAAGAGCGGAAAGCGATACGCATTCGCCAGCGGCCAGGGAATAGCCGGGCTTGAGACGGAAGGCGCTCATCGCCTCGACGGTCTCCGTCTTCCAGTACGGGATGATGTCACTGTTGTATTTGTCCAGGCCGAAGTGTTTGCGGATGTCCACATCGAAATAATACTTGTCACCTTGGTAGCCAAAGAGTGCGTTGCTCTTGGCGATGTCTTCGGGCGAGATGAATTTTTCAAAGCGCTTTATTTCCTGCTCCCTGCTGGTGAGGCCCCAGGTCTCCAGGTCGAGGTTGAACTCGTACTCATCCATTATGAATTGCTTGAGGCGCATCAGTTTTTTGTAGCTGCTTTTGCCCTGGAGTTTTTTGAAGCAGTCGAGGTCGCGCCACTGCCAGATAATGGGGCTCATAATGTCAGCCAGGACGAGGCTATACATTAGCTCCGGGAAAACGAAGATTTCCATGTCCGAGAGGGTTATCGCTGAACTGTATTTTTCCAGTTGTTTCGAATCCATCTTAAAAACCGTGACCCGTGTCTCGTGACCCGTGACCCGGGTGACAAGTAAAAATTTTTAACTGCTTTCGACTTTCAGGCCTTCGGGCAGGGTCTCTATAAACTCTTTTATCTCATCGCGGGTTTTGCGAAAGGCAGCTAATACCTGCTCTTCGCTGCCGGGCGCGAAACTCGGGTCCTCAAAGTTCCTGTGGAAAAGTTCGGTTTTGCCGGGGAATACGGGGCAAAGCTCTTTCGCATTGTCGCACAGGGTTATGACGTAATCAAAGTCTATATCCGGCAGGTCTTCGATGTGCTTGGAGGTCTGGGAAGAGATATCGACGCCTGCCTCGGCCATGACTTTGGCCGCACGGGAGCTAACGCCGACGGGACATACGCCAGCGGAGTACGCATCGATGGTGTCCGACTTTAAGTGCCCGGCCCAGCCTTCGGCCATTTGGCTGCGGCAGGAATTGCCGGTGCAGAGAAACAGTACCTTTAACTTTTCGTTAGCTGAGTCCATAAATATACCCCAAACCCCATTTTTTGGAGGTAAGGATAACAAAACCGGGGGGGAAATTAAAAGGTTAAATTACCCTTGATTTAAGATTTTAATAGATATAGAATTGCCATCCAAATGGGGCTATATGAAAGGAGAGGCAGATGTCGAGCGTAGATGAAGAATATAAGATATATTTAAGCGAACGGCATTCTCTGAGCGATGCCGAATTCCGAGTTTCGGAAAGTCTTGATAAGGCACTTTTGACTTTAGCCGGCGGAGGGCTGGCCATTTCCATGACATTTGTAACAGATATAGAGAAGAACCCATCGCATACGTGGGCTTTGGTAACAGCCTGGGCATTTTTCGGCTCGACAATCATGGTGCTGTTATTGACTTCATATAGCTGTCAATTGGCGTATAAAAAGGCCCGCGATATTCTCGATGAAATGGAACTTGCCAGATTGAATGGAGATGTTGAAAAACAAAGCGAGGCTGTAAAGGGAAAAAATATATGGAGCAATTTAACCAATTCAGGCAATCTTGCTTCTATGGGATTGTTCCTGCTAGGTCTTATATTTCTTGGCTTATTTATATGGATTAATATGCAAACTCACTTTGGGGAATAAAATGCTTCAGCCGCCAGAACCAAAACCACAGCCTTCGAAACCACGGGAGCCGGAACCTGTAGCTCCTCCTGCACGACCAGCACATCCGCCACAGCGAAGGAAGTTTCCTGCTGCACCACCGACGTTTCCGGTCAGACTTCCTCCTAAACCTAAAGGTGGGTAGGAAGCTGCCGGCTTCTATAGTACACGTGTACTTTATATTGACGATTGCGGCTTATGCATACGGATTGTATGTCGTTGCGAGAAAGGAAAAGATTGAAAGGCTAATTGAGAAGGCTTTTTAGTGGGCATTAAAATAAAAAATTATCTTGCAGAGTAAATATCAGTCTATACAATTATTGTGAGAAGCAGATTTAATGCTGGTTGGGACAAAAGTAAGGGGCAAGATACATCAACCCTTTGATTTTCTCCGGACCTGGCTTTTCTTTGGCGGCAATCGGGTGGATAATGAACGTTCAGGCGAGAGAGTAATGCAAAATTGTACGTGTAGTTAAAATAGCAAAAACGAAGGAACTATTTTTTTTGGAGGTGACAAGATGTCAGCGATAACATTATCAAAAATCGGAAGAACCTCAAAAAGAGCCGTTATTGGTGTGATACGAGGGACAGGTGAGACAGCAAGTTCAGTTGTAGAAACGACAAAAGATGTATTAACGGTTGCGGTTGACGGTGTCGCTCAAGTAGCAGTTGCGACTGAGAAGGCTGTGGGCAGCATCATAGCGGGAGCGGTAGAGGCAGCAAGTGAGGCCGGGCAGGATATCGGAATAGCAATCAAATCGGCAGTTAAGGGAGTAGTCAAAGGAGCATCGGAGGTTGGAGCGGATGTTGGCAAAACAGCCGTAGCCGCCGTTGACGGAGCGGTAAAAGCCGCCGGTGAAATAGGCGCCGATACCGCAAAGGCAATGGAACAAGCCACTACAGGAGCGATAGAAGCCGCCGAAGAGATTGGCAGTGACACTGCCGAGGCTGTGCGTAAGGTTCTCAAGACTACCGTCAAAGGGAAAAGTACCAATCCAGGCAAATAGGCCCGAGGCTAAGGTTGGGAGTTAGCCTGTAGAGGAGACTAGTCAGGGCAAGAGAAAGGAGTCTAAAAAATGGCGGGAAACCCAGACTGCGAAAAGACGGAACACAATATGCATATTTGTGCACTGAAAGCCGAAGGTTTTGACAAGAAGAATCCGGAGGAATTCAAGCAGTTAACTGACCTGCACCCAATTGTTGGTCCATTCTTTATGCGAATTTAACGTTGCTTAT
>CAYSLN010000200.1:0-4197 GCA_964431825.1 uncultured Pirellulales bacterium
TTGGATTAACCTCTTTCTCAAGCGGCCCAAACGGATTTTTCTTGTCCTGTGTATTTTTGCCGGGGCAATATGCGGCAGTAGCCAACACCACGAATATTACTGTTATGATAAATAGTAAATGTTTCATTTTTCCACATCCTTTGGTTGGTCTATAATCAAAATAATTTTGAACGATGCCTTCGGATTGAATTTCTCACCTGCGCCTAAAGCTATATGTACCTCTGTTATACAAACTTGTTGCGGACAGCTGGTCAGCTCGTTCAGAAAATCAACAATATCAAAGTAATTGCCGCAGACCGCTATTTTTGCCGACTGCGTTTTTAGGAATTGCTGCTGTGACTTGGCCTCTTTATTGATGACAAGTTCCTTTGGTTCAAAGATTATCCTTGAAACAGGCTTTAAATTATAGGCAAGCGCCATCGCATTTATATTTTCGAAAAACTGTACAGCCTGAGTGCTGCTGAAACACTGCTGCCGATACTCTTGAAGCTTCTTTTCTTTTTCCTCGAACTGCTTTTGCAAATTTGAAAGCTCGGCTTGTTGATTTTCAGTCGCAGTATAAGCAGCCTCGATGCCGGCATAATTTGCTTTGGCCGCCTGAAGTTTTACTACAGAACCCCTGGCTATCGCAAAGTAGCAAACACAAGCCACAATCAGCAACGCCAGAATGGCGGCTGTTTTCCTTTTGGGTTCATCAAGTTTTGTTAATCTCTCTATGATCATAAATCGCTTTCCGACAGCTGTATTTTGCAAGTAATTTTATAGTCAACAATACTTGCGGCATTTGTGTTGTCGTACTCAATTTCTTCAACTTTGGCGTTTTCGATAAACTCGTTATTCTGCAATTCTTTTACAAATTTGTAAACATACCTTTCAGCTAGCGCTTCTCCAAGCAGTGTGAAATCTCCTGAATCGGTCGTTAAGATATCAACTATCCTTACCCCATCCGGCGCAGCGTCACCTATAACCTGTAGAGCCTTTGCCCATGGGATATTGATTAACTCCTTGCTGGTTTTGCCATAAGCTGACAGTTCTTCATTTAGTTGTTTGATCTGCTTTTTCAGGCCAGTGATCTTGTTGCTTATTGGGATGGTTTCTGCTACTTTCGCTTCAATCACAGCACAACCAGCTTCGACGTTGTTTATTTTCATTTTCAGCGGCACCAATGCTGTAATGGAAAGCAAAACTACTGCCACGATTGCTTTTGCGGTAAGCGACATTTCCTTCCGGGTTTTTAGTATTGTAAGAGATTCTTTTGATATGAGGTTCAATTGCCCGTCAAGTGCGGAAACACCGAAGGAGGTCAGAGCTGAAGAAAATGCAAAAATAGGCACCTGACCCCCGTCGGTGCCCTGAATGTCAAACTCTTTTACAATCTGTGACTGGTCTATCTGTTCAATTTCTAAATCGCTTAAGCTTTCTTTTATTTGGGTGGCAATTGTCCTCAGTTTTTCGCTACCGCAGGCCGCTATAACTTTTAGCACAGTTTGCTGTGAGCCTGCAAGCGAGTGTGCAAACTCCAAAACGGATTTCATTTGTTCTGTCAGGCGAGGGATACCATCTTTATCTTGTGATAAATCTTTTATGCCAATAGTTAGATTTTGACAGAGTTGGGGCAAGCCGTTCTTGAAAACACTTAAATTAGCCGAAGCCGAGTCCAGAACCAAAAGCAGAGAAACGCTTTCAGAAGCTACAGCTTGTTTTTTAAAGGCCAGTTTTATAATTGGCAGGACTGCCGGCTCAATTCTTACTAAATCCAGCCCCGCTTTTTTGGCAACTTCTAAACAAGCATCGCTTGTTTGTCTGGTTGTAACTGCCTGCAGCACAGTCTGTTTATTGGAAGATTGAGCTGTATGCTCAAATACACAGTAATCAAAGACTATCCTCTCGCCTCCGAACAGGCTATATTTCCCGATTTGGTCTTCAACCTGTTTTTGCAGCTGCTCATCTGTTTGTGTCGGGAATTCGGAAGGTTTCAACCTTACTGTCGAACATGATAATGATATTATTGCTTTATGTGTTTTTACGTGGCGGGTCTTTATAAAATCGCGTATTTTTTCTGCTATCATTTCAGTGTGAACAATCAGGCCATCATTTACTATGCCACCATCCAAACGCTCACAAGCCCAACTGTGAACCTGCAGGCCATTGACAGCCTTTCCCAGATAGACGATATTAAGAAAATCGTCATCTATATGTAAGCTCAAGATGGATTTATCATGGTTCACTGGGTTGTTTCCTTCCATTGATTAATTGAAACTTTATATGGCGACGAACTGCCGTTAACGTTTACTCTTACTTCCAGAGTTCTGCTAAAATTAGAGGTCGAAGCAAGCCCTATAGAAGTTATAACTGTCGAACTCTGTGATACAGAAACGTTGTATGTGTCTGACGTACTTGGTGGGAAGGTATTTTCCCATTGTGTATCTGCGAGAGGGCCATTCAGTTGAATCTGGTCTATCGCATCGGCAATCCCGGCTTCTGCTATATAATAAGCTTTTGAGCTATACATGTTATTCTTGACCAGAGCCAGGTCTATCGATGTTATATTGGTGAATGCTATGATCAAAGTCGCCAGTATCAACGCCGCAAATAGCGTCAGCACCAGAACAAATCCTTTTTCACATTTCTTTATATGTAATTTATTATTTCTGTTCATTTTCTTAAGCTTTTCAATTTGCTGAACCGGGCGTTCCATTAACAGGTCCACTTGTCCAGTTACTTGGGTCAGTTGAAGACTCACGCGGGTCAATTCTTGATAAGCTTGTTCCATCTCCATCTCCGCCCCAGGCGTTATCGTAGGTAACACTATCAATAGTTGCGCTGCCGTCGGTAATTATAACCGTGTCACTATTGTTACCAAGCCCGTTTCCAATCTTGCTATCGCCGCAGCTTAGTATGAGCGCGCTTGAACTGACGTATGAAGAAGCCGCAGATATATCGTCGAGCAGCATTGCTCCGCTGCCAATGGTTTTGTTGGAACTAAAATATATTCTGATATTTTGGCCAGCATAAGCTGAAAGGTCCATTGTATGATAGGTCCAAGCCGCACTCATTTGGCCTGAATAACCGGTTTCGAGAATCTGGCCGCTTAGATTGCGTATCATCGCCGTTATTTGTGTTTGCGCAACCGGCGCGGTCGTCATCTCCCAGAAGATAAAAGGATAACTGCCCAAACTCGCAGAGACCGAGATGTCCGTATACATATAGCCGGTGCCGTTAACCGTGCTTTCGCCCTTCCAGCTTCCGTTGTGAGCATCCCATTTGGTCCTGTCCCAGTTATTGCATGTCCAATTGTTTTGCCATTGGTTTTTGTTCTCAAAATCTCCGGCTATCGTCAGCTCGTTGAAGACAATGGCGTTATCGGTCATTATTACGGCATAGCCGCCGGACGGTATTATCATCGAGCCGTTACCGAAAGTTGGATGCGCTATCAGCGTGTCGCCGTCTATCGTCCAGCCGGTTAAATCGATGGAAGAGCCGCCGAAGTTATAAAGTTCGACCCATTCTTTCGCTGCATCACTGCCGCCGGGTGGATTATACATAATCTCATTTATCACCAGATTTTGGAAATCCTTCGGGCAAAAGACCCTGCCCGAAAGGGTGAAGCTGTTATCAGCATCAGCGAGTGTCATTTCAATACCTATTGACTGAATACTGCCGGCTGAGACAGCACCGGTTAAAACGTTGCCGTCAATGTCGTAGCTCGTAAAAGTAAGGCTGTTTACAAAGCCGGTCAGGGCGCTTAGAGATGCTGGCTCGCCATATTCAAGTTCGTCGGTTCCCATGTTCAGCCGGAACTCTTCGGTAACGCTGTCAATACTTGTAAACGTTATGTAGCCCGCCATGTCGGTTGACTGGCTTACCGCACTAAATGCTTTAGCTTGACGAATAATGCGAACCATCTGCTCTATGGCGGCCTGACCATCCTGCAATAAAGTCGAACGATTACTGCCAAGCTTCCAGTCCTCGTAGCTGTTGCTAATCAACCCAACGAGGGCTCCTGCAACGACAGCGATTGTACCAACTACCAGTATCAGCTCAACCAGCGTGAAAGCTGAAGGCCGTTTAACGAGTTTTTTAGCTTCTATCCACATATTGCGTTGTCAAAGTGACCGTAATTTCATCTGTTCCAAGCGATCCATTCTTATCAGCATCGTAACCAACCGAAACTCCAATCATCTTCAATGTTGAACT
>CAYSLN010000201.1:0-4191 GCA_964431825.1 uncultured Pirellulales bacterium
CTTTTGATAGACCTCATCGACGGTTATAGTAGCGATGTTGTGCTTTGGGTCGGTGCTTCTTATCTTATGCCCCCTGCTATAAGGTTCACGGGCTATCATACATTCGGTCCTTCCGTATGGAGCTATTTTAGCCGGGTTGGACCAGCTGTACATCAGGACCAGAGGTGTGCCTAAAGCCGCGGCGATGTGGCCCGGGCCGGTGTCGTTGCTTACAACGAGCCTGGCGGCCCTTAGTAAGGCTATCAATTCGCTGAGGGATGTTCGCCCGGCAAGGTTTGCTATCGGGGCATTGGCGAGGTTTTTTAACTTATTGACGACGCTGCTATCCGATAGGCTGCCGATGGCAACTATGGGGAGATGAAACTGCGAGGAAATCTTATCAGCTATTGCAGCAAAGCGCTCAGGGGGCCAGCACTTATCCTTGTGTTTGGAGCCGGGTACAAACACCACGTAGTTATCAGGTTTAATATCGTGCTTTATTAGCAGTCTTTTAGCCGAATCGGTTGCGGTGGGGTCCTGGGGCAATATGAACTCTACAGATAAATCTGAAGCGCCTGCAGTCCGGACCATTTTTAGATGATAGTCGACCCGGTGAATGGAATCGGCATCGTATGGGACCTTATGGGTGTAGAAGAGAGGAGCGAACTCTCTTGCATTTGCCATTCCGAAGCGTTTTTTAGAGCCTGAAAGCCAGCCCAGACAGGCAGTTCTGAAGAGGCCTTGGAAGTCAAATACGGCATCAAATTTGCTTTGGCGGAGCCGGCGAATCAGCGAAACAAGAGCACTAGTCGCACCTGGATGGAACCAGGCTTTGCCGAGAAACTTGCGGTCGAAAGGGATAATCTCGGTCAGATGAGGATGATTTTCCAGGAGCGCTGCAAACTCGGGCCGGACGAGCCAGCTAATCCGAGCATCTGGGTAATTTCTGCGCAGGGCTGAAAGTGCCGGCAAAGCCAATACTATGTCACCAAGTGCACTGGGCTTGATTATTAAAATATTTGTGTAATTTATCGACATAGCAGCATAATCTTAAGCAATAGTGTGGTTTTGAGCAATCAATTTGGTTATTAAACTCGACAAATTGTGGTAAATAACCGGCAATTTCCGAGATTGTGACAATTTGAGTAATTTATCGCATTTTTTTGGCCTAAACGAAAGCCGGTTGCTTTTTTCTTTAATAATGGTATTTTTGTGCTGACTGAATTTAGTCCGAAACAATGTACAAGTAAAAAAATAGTTTTTAAGGAGCAACAAAATGAAAAGAGCAATGATTAAATTGTTAATCATCACAATTTTATTAACTGCTATTTTTGTTAATAATGATCTCGTTTACGGAAAAGAAAGGATTTCATTGTCTATAGACTCTACGAACGTGGAAGGTCAAATTGATGAGATGATATACGGCCATTTCCTGGAGCATATTTACCACTCCGTCAATGGCGGCTTGTGGGGTGAGCTGATTTGGAATCGAAGCTTTGAAGAACCCACAAGCGGTGGAAGATGGACAATAGAAGAGGACTGCCTTGTACAATCAAAAATAGCCGATAACGTAAGGCTGTTATTCGGCGATACCGAATGGAGCGATTACGAATTCAGCCTCGAAGCCCAGAAAACGGATGGGTCGGAAGCTTTTCTGATTTTATTTCGAGCTTCAAATGATGAAGATTTTTACTGGTATAATATCGGCGGCTGGGGCAACGTTCAAAGCGCGCTGGAAAAGGGAGTAAAAGGCAGAGGGTGGGGAATAGTCAGCCCGATTGTACGGGGCAAAATCGAAACGGGCAAATGGTATAAGATAAATGTACGTTGCGAAGGCGCGCATTTGAAAGTATCGCTGGATGGAAAAACCATGCTCGATTTCACGGACGAAAACAATCCGCATTTGATAGGACGCGTAGGAGTAGGAACCTGGAATACAAAAGCGAAATATCGAAATGTTAAAGTAAAGTCACTCGATGGCAAAACCCTGCTTGAGGGACTTCCGGAACTAAATGACGGAAAAATCAGCGCACGGCACTGGCAGTTTTATGGCAAAGGCGACGCTTACCTGACAGAATATAATCCGCTTAACAGCAAATGGTGTCAGGTGATCACATCACAGGCAAACGAGGCGGGATTGGAACAAATGCCGTTCTCCTTTCACAAAGGAGAAGTTTACGAAGGCTCGATATGGGCGCGAGGGGAAGCTCCCGATGGCATGATAATAAGATTTCTTGACGGGAACGACGTTCTTAAAAAGATCAATCTTCCAAAGCCTCAGATCGAATGGAAAGAGTATAAATTCACTTTCAGAGCTAAAAAGGACTCGAAAGAAGGAAAAATTCAGATAGGCGTCAAGGGTAAAAGTAAGATATGGCTTGACCAGATAAGTATGACAACGAGAAGCTCCAAAAGAATCGGCGGTTATCGTCCCGACTTGTTTAAGGCAGTAGAGGAATTACAGCCCCCGATTATACGCTGGCCCGGAGGTTGTTTCGCATCACCGTATCGCTGGAAAGACGGCATCGGGCCTCAGGAAAAAAGAGGGACTTATCCGAGACAAATATGGGACGACCTTGAAATAAACGCATACGGCACGGATGAGTTTATCAATATGTGCAAAAAGATCGGGGCCGAACCATTGATTGTAGTTAATATTGGGACAGAAAACTGGAACGAAGACCCGGTCCCGGAAGAATTTTTGCAGGATGTGCTGGACTGGATTGAGTACTGCAATGGTTCTACGAAAACAAAATGGGGCAAAGTCAGGGCGAAAAATGGAAATCGTAAACCTTACAACGTCAAGTATTGGGAAATTGACAATGAGACCTGGCACATGGGTGCGGAAGGATACATAGAAGCTATTAAGAGATTTGCACCAGTGATGAAGAAAAAAGACCCAACTATCAAACTTGCTGCCTGCGGAAGCGGCGGATTTAACCTTGAATGGAATCGTAAAGTAATAGAAGAATGTGCTGAACTAATTGATTATTTAAGCATCCATCATTACGAGAATCCGGAACAATTTGTACAAGGGCCGTTTAATTATGAACGTTTCATACGTCAAACCAGCGAGCTTATATCGAAATCAAAAAATACGAATCTAAAGATATACTGTTCGGAGTGGAACGCCCAAAGCATCGACTGGCGAACAGGATTATACGCGGGGGGAGTTTTAAACGCCTTCGAAAGATGTGCGCCGATGTTCGAAATCGGAGGTCCTGCCTTGTTCCTGCGTCATCAGTCTGCAACGGCGTGGAACAATGCGTTCATCAACTTCGACCATACCGGCTGGTATCCCGCTCCCAATTATGTTGTTATGAAACTATGGCGGGAACATTTTGCACCATACAGGATTGGCATCGAAGGCCAGACCAACGGACTGAACGTTATAGCCACGAAATCGCAGAACGGTAAAACGGTTTATTTTAAGGCGGTCAATCCGACTAACAAGAAGGTCGAGCTTGATTTATCGCTGGATAACGCTTTTAAGGTTAAAAAAGCATCCATGAGTATAGTGGCACCGGGTTCGTTAGATGCGAGGAACACTTTAGAGCAGCCGAGTGCGGTTCAGCCGGAAAAAGGCGAAGTCGAGATAACCGGCCAAAAAGTTAAATTCGCACTTCCGTCTTTATCCGCAGCAGTAGTAACAATTAAAGGGAAATAAAAAGAACGGAAGGCTATTAAACCGGTGTCTATCGGCTGATTTGGATATTTGCGATAAGTTTTATGGCGACTAAAGGAAGATATGTTTACGACTGGCCGAGGCCGATGGTTAGTGTTGATGCTGCGGTTTTTGGTTTTTCCGGAGACGAGGTTGAAATACTGCTTATCAATCGCAAAAATGAGCCATTCAAGGGCAAGTGGGCGCTGCCGGGTGGATATATCGAGATGGATGAGGAGCTGGAAGACGCAGTAGCGCGGGAATTGGCTGAAGAGACGGGACTGACAGGGGTGAAGCTGGAGCAGATGCGTACCTTCGGCGAGTGCGGCAGAGACCCGAGGGGCAGAATGATTACAATAGTATTTATGGGCATTATGACCAAGGGACAGGGTCAGATAAAGGCCGGTGATGATGCGGCGGATGTACGATGGTTTAATATAGAGAAGCTGCCGAAAGATTTGGCGTTTGACCATAATAAAGTAGTCAAATTTGCCGTCCAAAGGCTAAAACGATGATTTGGGGCTTTTGCGGTTTGATTTTTTATCGTG
>CAYSLN010000202.1:0-4162 GCA_964431825.1 uncultured Pirellulales bacterium
AGCATTGCTTGAAATTATCTGCGTTAAAAAGACTCGGGATATAGCGTAATGGCGGGAATTGCGATTTGGGGTGCCTCGCCAGAATGCTTTGATTAGCTGTTTTGATGTGGCCTAATTCGAGAGAGTTGCCGTTAAAAAGAGGTTTTAATTGGCGGGTCTTTAACTTAATTTCGTAATTTTTGCCTGTCATGTCTGAGCGCGTTTAAAACCTTCTTTACAACCATAAGGTGCAGCTGTGTCAGATAATATGCCGGTATATTTATTATCCTCTCGAGCAGATACCATGCCATTAGCTTAAACATCTCTTTTGGCCTTTCCCGAACCTTATGGTGCCCAAAGAAAAAGAGCACCGCCGCAATCACGATCGAGGAAGGCTCGCGAGAGCCTTTCGGGACGCGAAAGCTAAGCGATGCTCTTTCTATAGCAAAGGTGTCTTTCTGTACCGCAGACTTACGCCCTTAGAGCAATAAGCATGCGGTGCTCTCTGTGTAGAAACAAAGAGCACCGAGCCTTCCAAACGTTCCCGAAAAGTAGTAAACTCGCGATTTACCTCGAAACGTCTGAAATCTCAGTGTATAGTTTTTAATTAGCCGATTTCTCCCGGCTGGGTATATATTAGCCGGCTCCGCCAAATAGTCAAGTAAAAAGGTTTTATGCTTTAATTGTCAGAGTATGCGGGTAAAATGGGGTGGTGAGATTATAGCGATAAATACAAGAGGATATTATGGCAGCGTATGTGTTTGATAAGTATCTGGCAAAGGTACAACAGAGGGATTTATAATTGGCTTGACGGTACAAACAGGCCCGTTATATTATTTTAAATTAAAATTGTAGTGGTTGTGACAATATAGATGTACGAGAAGACACGGGTGAGACAGGTTGTTGGAAAAAAGAGAAATACACCGGCACCAGTTAATGGTCGGCCGACACGCCGGAAGCTTATCGCTTTTGGGTGGTATGGAGGGAAATATTCGCATTTGGATTGGCTGCTTCCTCTGTTGCCGAAATGCCACCACTACTGTGAGCCATTTGGCGGGTCTGCTGCTGTACTTCTAAACAGAGAGCCATCGCCGATAGAGACTTATAACGATATCGACGGCGAGGTCTGCAATTTTTTTCGTGTTCTCAGAGAGGACAAGGAACGGCTCATAGAGCAAATTGGTCTTACACCGTTTTCCCGTGAAGAATTTGCCGCTGCCTGTCAGATAGACCCAAACCTGCCAGCATTGGAGCGTGCTAGGCAATTCTTTGTCAGAGCAAGACAGGTTCGCACTGGTTTAGCTCAAACTGCAAGCCTAGGCAGATGGGCGAATTGCAAAAACACCAGCCGAGCGGGGATGAGTGGTGTTGTTAGCCGATGGCTGGGTAGCTTAGATACTCTCGGGCAAATCGCTGACAGGCTTATCCGCGTGCAGATAGAGAACCGTCCTGCCGAAGATGTAATTAGATTGTATGATTCCCAAAACACCCTTTTTTATTGTGACCCGCCATACGTTCACAATACACGCGGTGATAACAGCGCGTATGCTTTTGAGATGACCGATGATGAGCATTGCAGTTTAGCTGAGGTACTCAACTCGGTTAAAGGTATGGTGGCTCTGTCTAATTATGATTGTGACCTGCTAAATCGACTATATCATCCTCCTCGCTGGCACAAGATTACAGGGCCAAATAGAACTATTCACTCCACAAAAGATAAGCGAGTGGAAGTGCTTTGGACAAACTATGACCTCTCCAAAAAGTCGGGAGGGCAAGGGATACTGAGGTTTGAATAGTGCCCACACCAGATAAACTTCTTGATAAGTTATTGCAGAAGGCCCAAAAGCTTGGGAATAAATCCTGTGTCGCAGACACGGAAGTCTGTCGAAGGATTGAGTATATATGTCGTTGCTTGACTAACCGAGCGGGTGTGAGATTGCTTATGGCGTGTATATTAGGCAAGCTCGACCAGCCCAATGTAGACCCTCGTAAGCCTTATACTGAAATTGGCTCGGATGATTGTTTCTCAGGACGTACGTACGACGAGCAGTATATAACTAGTTTCATCAATCAGTATGCTCTTCCTTGCAATCCAACTACTGCTTTTCTGACACCAACGCTTCGTAATCAAAACACTCCGTTGAATGTTGATATTGAACTGGTCGGTAGACCTCGCGACCTTTATAAGGATACGCTGTTGATACTAGATGACGTCGCAAAAGGCAAAATCTCTGCTGAACGAGTGTTAACCGAAACCATTCGGTTGTTATTAGTTGTCAGAGATGAACGTAAGGCCCGAATTGATACATTGGTCAAAGGGATCGAGCAAGGTGTGGGTGCGTTACCTCTTTGCGTAGAGGCAATAGTCACTCTGCTTGAGCAACATCTAGCCTGCAAGCGTTCAAGCCGCCTTCCGGTGCTTATGGTTGCGGCTGCATACGTCACGGCTGCTTCAAAACTGGGGGGGAACAAGCGCGTCCTCTGCGAAGTCATACTGCTGCTGATGAACAAACAGGGGCGGTCGGAGACGTAGAGATATGTCTGACTAACGACGAGAAGATTGTCACAGTTTATGAAATGAAGAGTAAACGGGTTGTGCAGGATGATATAGACCGAGCCTTGCAGAAAATACTAAATGTCAGACCACATATTGATAATTATATTTTCATAACAACAGACACAATAGAACCTGGGGTGCGTGATTATGCAGCCTTGATGTACGAAAAAACTAGCGGAACTGAAGTTGCGATTCTTGATTGTATTGGTTTTGTACGTCATTTTCTGCATTTGTTCCATAGACTCCGAACAACTTTTTTGGACAGCTATCAGGATTTGGTATTGCACGAGCAGGATAGCGCGGTGAGCCAGCCGCTAAAAGAGGCATTTTTGACTCTGCGGCAGGCCGCAGAATCCGATGAATGAAAACTTTATATAAGTATAAAAGGAGCGGGGATATATTCGATAATTATAAAGGGGAGTAAATAAATGGCGTAGAAGCGCAAAACCCCTGGAAGATAAATAGACCATATGGTTTACAAACCTTACGGCCTGACCGATGAAGAAATCTCCATTGTGGAAGGGAAATGTTAAATATGGCTGAATTAGAACAAAGTTTAGTAGGTGACCTTATCAATTTCCGTGGTCTTGTATATTCGCCACTTAACGAAAACGGTGTTGTGTTCTTGTTTGGTAAGGTAGCAGAAGACCTGAACATGTACATAGAAGAGATAAAACCTGGTTTCCCTGATTGTATTGCAAGGCGATTTACGGGCAAAGGCTGGGAAAGGTTACGAGTAGAATTTGAGCACACATCCCGCAACTTCAAGCAACATGGCCATGATCCCAAAGACTGTGATTTGATTATATGTTGGGAGCACAACTGGAAAGATTGCCCCTTGGAAGTCATTGAGCTTAAAGATCGCATTAAGGAGATGAAAAACAGGCCGATCAAAAGGCCGGACGAGTCAAACGGAGGGGGGAATGATAAAGATATAAATACTTGGTTTGACAAATATCAAATGCAGGAAACTCCCCGGAAAGTTTTCTATAAGCTTTTGA
The DNA here is from genome assembly GCA_964431825.1 of uncultured Pirellulales bacterium. Classification (GTDB taxonomy): domain Bacteria; phylum Planctomycetota; class Phycisphaerae; order Sedimentisphaerales; family Anaerobacaceae; genus CAYSLN01. The sequence continues at coordinate 3,538 of CAYSLN010000202.1, forward strand.
AATATATAAAATCGCTCGATGAAGCGTGTTTTTACAAGGTCGGCAAGACAAATGTGAGCTTCTATTCCCCCAAACGTGTATTTCTATATTTGTTCCCTCGCAGGAGTATTATAAGAATGAACGTGTTCACCCAAGGTAAACCACTTGGCGAAGTAAAGCAATTTGATTTTGAAAGAGGTGCTGAAAAATGGGGCAGCTTATCAATAGCCAACCTAAAGGAACTCGAACAAGCCTTATCCTGGATAAAGGAGTCCTACGAGAGAATCAATAACGCCATAAAAAGTAACGAGCCAACAGGCTGGTACGCAAAAGTTGAAGAGGCTGATGAAGAATCAGACGAGTAGCACGACAAAACAATCTACAACCACGTCGGCTGGCCTGTAAAATAAGACAGGAAACAGACAACAGTAGTTTGCCCGCCTCTTTTCCTGAAATTTCACTTGAAAATTAACCGTTTTTTGGTATAATATGTATCGAACTAATGGCCGTTTAATAGTTCGCAGAAAATAGAAGAGTCAATCACCCGCGGGGGGGAATCTTCTCAATGCCCACAAAACCATCTGTATTCTGTACTTCTGCGAGATACGAGATACACAATGTGCAATACAAGCCGGCATTCAACATC
>CAYSLN010000203.1:0-4134 GCA_964431825.1 uncultured Pirellulales bacterium
TCACAATAACTACAAGGCGATTGCCCGCCCAAACGATACGGCTTGATGTCAATTTCACCCGAGAGAATCTCCTTAACAAGCTCAAGTATCTTTTGTTCCGTAAACCTAAGCACTTCCTCAAAAGCCACCGGCCTCAACGCCCCGCTTATATTGTCATATCCGTATTGGTCACCTTTTTTGGTAACGAAGAAATTGTAAAACCTGTTGCTGTCCAAGCTATCGAGCTGCTGATAAAACTCTCCGTTGAATACCCCCTTCGCCTTGTAATCAAAACTATCGGTTTTTTGTGACAGCTTATCAAACGTGGTTTTTGCCGGACCAACTTCGACCGGCATATAAAACGCACCTGCTATGCTTTTTGTTTTTGAGTGTGCTGCATTGCGAACGGCCAACATATAAATCGGCAGCTGCATATCCAGGCCGTAGTAAAACTTCGACCAACTAAATCTTGCCCCCCTTTCCCCTCGCTTATAATCGAAAACAACCGCAACTTGCTCACCGTCAACATCCGCAAAATCAAGCCGGTCTATCTTGCCGTCTAAAGAAACTACCCGACCGTCAGACAGAATCAGCTCATATTTACCAAGAGTATCTTTTGCTTGCTCAACCTGACCAAACGAAACTTCCGAAAGGCTCGGCCGAAAACTCCCCGCCCGTACCATTTGTGCAATCGCCAAAACGCAGTCTTCAAGATATTCACCGGCCGAATCAATGATAAACGCGTTGTGACCGGAACGATGGGCAAAGTTCGATATAAAAGAATCCTCCGTAACCAGCTTCGATATCTCCTCTTGCAAGAATTTTATAAGCCGTTCATCGCCGACCGTCGCAAAATCCAAACCCTCGACACCAAGTCGCTTTAATAAACCATCCAGCACACGATGATAAAACAGCCCCACATCTAACGGCTCGAACTTGAATTCCTTCCGCTCCTTCAATTCCAGTACATACCTGGCAAAATACCTATAAGGACATGCAGAAAAAGTACCCAACTTTGTAGCAGAGCTTCTTATCCGCTTGTCGAAAAGCCTCTCGATTGTCTCGCTCTCCAGCCGTGCACGATTATCATAGCTTATCGCCGAACGCACCACCGAACCCAGCCCCGCAAGCTCCTTATCCGAGCAAACATCACCCAATAACCTGCCGAGCCGACCATTGTCACCGTCTTTAGAAAGATAAACATCTCTCCCAAGCCGACTGCAAAACAAATCAGCAAGCTCAGCCTTATTATGAACCTTTTCAATATCAACCTGCTCGTCTGCAATTGATTCCTCGCCGAGGTCTTCGAACAGCCCTTCGAGCTCATCTATGAACTGCGAGCGAGCCACGGCACTGCCCTTCTCGTTTACCGATGGATACGTAACACACAAAAATTCGCAGGGACGTGTAAATGCAATATAGGCCAAATACTGGCGCTCGATAAGCGTTTGACTCACCGCCGGAGCCAATGAAAAATCCACGCCCCCCGCAACATCGCGGTCATCATCGCTCAACACGCCGCCCGAACTAACCGGCACAGGAAACTGCCTTTGTGTTGCGCCTATCAGAAAGACCACCTTCAAATCGGGATGCCGGCTGCGCTCGATAGAACCCACGAGCACCTGGTCCAGTTTCGGCGGAATAAAAGCCAGCTCCAATTGCGAAAAGGCGGAATTGATAATCGCAAGATAGTCCTCGCAGCTCATCCGCTCACTACCAAAGACCTCGACCAGCTCATCGAATATATCCACGAGCCTGGAGTAAAACTGTTTATGTTCATCGACCGCTGAATAATCGCCTCCGTCAGCGGCCTCACTGCACCACTCGTTAATTCGTTCGCAAACACCCAGCGTCCTGAGCAAATCAAAAATGACCTCCGTGAATTCCTCCGCACTTACCGCCTTTGCCGGATTGCCGGCGGGACAAAGCCTGTTCTGTAGCTCAAGCAAAGGCCCGCTGACCTTCAACCGAATTTTATTTATTTGCTGCTCATCGAACTGCTCATCGTCCTCACCAGCAAAATGCCACTGCTTCTCAGTCTGCCAGTCGCCGGCGCTTATACCAAAAGCAAGACAATAATTCTCCAGCAGGTCAACCTCGTAACGCGCTACCGGCACGAGGTCGGTCTTAAGATACGCAAAAATATCACTGAGAGAAAAACCGCCCGTCACCACCTGCAGCGCAGAACACACAAGCTGAACAACCGGATGCCGGCTCAATGGCTTGCGTTTATCAATAAAATACGGCACACCATAATCTTCGAAATAAGCCTTTACATAATGTTGATAACGACCGATGTCCGACGCGATAACCGCGATGTCACGATATCGGTAATCTTTTTCCCTGACCAGTTCGAGTATCTGCCTTGCGACGAACCGGACCTCCGCCCTCTCGCTCGGCGCAGATATGACCCGAACGTTCTCGCCGGCAGAAACCTTGGATGGTTTAATTTTAAATATATCACGCTCAATGTGAGCAAGCGGCGGGCAGCGAGAGAACCTTAGCGCATCTTTTAGAATCACCGGCTCGGCTAACCGAACTCTGGATTTCTTTATCGCATCAACAAGAGCAACATACGTGCGCTGCGTCGGAGAGAACAAACCGACAGGGTCGATTGTCTCGACACTGGGATTCGTCAGGTCAATACCCGACGGGTCCAGACAAAGAGCAATCCGGGCATCCGCCACCACCTTCAGCAACTCGCTAAGAACCGCAAGCTCGGCATCGGTAAAACCGGCAAACCCGTCGACCCACAACTTCGCCCCTTTAACAAACTCTGCTTTCGCCACCGCCAGGCAGGCACCAGTCAATTGAATATCAGGGTCGATAAACCGGCCCTCTATGAACTCCAGATACTCTTTAAGAACCAGACCGATATCGGCAAATTTCATCACGGCCAAACTATTCCGCTCCTCCGCCCCTAACTTACCCACCAACTGCTCGATATCGTCCGGCGTCTTTGCATACTGGTGCAACTCGGCGATAGTTTGTGCCATCTGCCTACCCAGCCCTGGCCACGCCGCCGACGAGCCGAAGATTTTCAACCTGCTCTTGTTCTTACGCAAAATCCTGTGAATTATCATTTGCTGGCCGATACGCGAAATGGCCGGCCTCGCCGTGTTCCTGCCCATCAGCAAAAACTGTAACCTGTCAAACGAAAGCACGCTCAACCTGTTGTATCCCGCTATCCTTTCATCAGCCAGAACCGCACGCTCGGCCTGATATGTGGCCTGCTCCGGAACAAGCAAAATCAAAGGCTGTTCCCCCTCCGCTTCCAGTAGCGCATCGACTACACCCTTTATGCAATAGCTGGTCTTGCCTGTACCGCTTCTGCCAAGAATAAACTGAACTGCCATAGGCCAACCAAAATATTTCGCTTGCTTTCCTGCGAAAATGACTGTAGAGACTTAAACCAAAAGAGATATTAAAACAAAACTCCGCTAAATACAAGATGGATAAACTCAGGGGCTAAACTTACAATGCTTGGTGTGCTTTTCGGTCAGGGTGAAGTACTCGTAATCCTCGTTATCACTGCCATCGTGGTGTTCGTGCTGCTCCGCCGCCGGAAAAAACGTTAATCTAATCCTCTGCCCAATCCCTCTTCGCCCTCTGTTGCTTTAACTGACTTCGCTGCTTCTTCTCCTCCAACCGCCGCCTGTGAGCCTTTTCCGGCACCCTGGTCTTTTTCCTCACAGCCCGGCTCTTCAAAGCCTCCTTCAACAGCTCCTGCAATCGCCCGACCGCGGCATCGCGATTTGCCTTCTGCGTCCGGAACCTTTGCGAAGCAACCCTTATCACGCCGTTTTTGTCCGCCCTCGTTGACAAGCGGCTAAGTATTCGCTGTTTCTGTAAATCGGAAAGCCCTTCGCAGTTCGCCGCATCGAAGAACAACGTCACCCGCGTGTTGACCTTGTTGACATTCTGTCCGCCCGGCCCGCCGCTGCGAGAAACCTTGAAAACGATACTCTGCTCAGAAATAAATATGCTTTTTGTGATTTCAATCATCACATCTGTCTCCAAACCGCCTAACTCCGGCTCAGATTCCAATTTACTCAAATAGCCTAAAATAATCAAGGCCCTGTCTTTTGTATTGAACCGGAGCAAAAAAGCGTATAGTATTAGTGCTTAGGATTTTTCCAAGCGACACTTGTCCCG
>CAYSLN010000204.1:0-4123 GCA_964431825.1 uncultured Pirellulales bacterium
GAGAAGAAATGACATGATTGGCCGTGGCGGTGGGAATGGGTTCACCCTTTTATAGCCTTAAAAAATGGCTTTGTTTGGGTTTGTTTTTCGATTTCCCCGGGGCCGGCAGTTTCTCGTATTCTATTTATTTCAAAGAGCTTATGTTAGTTTGAGTTTAGCCATAATTGGCTTTGTTTTGCATAATTCGTCGCTCATCGCTCGTGACCCGTTGCTTAGTGTTGGGGGGCTTGATGTAGATAGTCAAATGACTACGAGTTCCTTTGTTCTCTGACCGGTGAAAGGTTGTGAAACGAATCATAGTCAAATGACTATGATCTTTTTCATACTGCAAAGCTGGACGATGGAAGATGGATGAGAGACGATTCATTTTTGGTAATTCGAGTTTCATATATTGTCCGTGTTTTAGCGAAGGCAGAAAAGCCCCGGTGAGATATTAGAAGAATATCTCACGGGACAAGCAGCGCCTCTATAATTGGCCGAACCTGCACGTTTGATACGAAATTAGAGTGATCTTTGAACAGAGCTGCAAGCATAAGCGCTAGGTAATAACGAAATTAATTTTTTTTAGAGATTTTGAATATTTTAAAAACTATCAGCGTTTTTTGTCGAAAATTGCTCGACTTTTTCGTCAGCCAGATTGTTTGTGAACCTTTATGGGTCCCGCCGCTGCGGACCATAGGTGGAGTGCCGATGGCCTAATACCTCTTCTCAGGCGAGTTGCCAGCCTGCAATCCGAACTGAGGCGACTTTTGTCTTGCTACTTACAACAATTCCTGCTACAATATTTCTAAAACAAGAGTGGAAGTCCAAATCCTTCATTCGACCACCAACCGGCCCGACTGAAACTTGGTGTCCGCATTGTCGTCCTGATTTCAATTTCCTCTTCTTGACATTCGACAGTGGTTCCTTGGGTTTTTCTCAGGTCAGTTCACTTTGGGTTCTCCTCCAGAGAAGGAATCCTGTAATCGAGCTGACAGAGAAAACCACAAAACCAACCCAGTTCAATAACACCGCGCACTTGATGTGACTCGGCAGGATGCTATATGTTCGGAGGCCACCTTTGAACGGCGGCGGCTCGCTAAAGGCGGCGATCAAAACTGGTTTCATTGAGATGGCAATAATAAACGCCAAAATTGGCACGCACGCCCAAATGCATTTCATCCACGCGGGGCGACGTGCTAGTCTGACGAAGGAAATTAGTAGCCTTTCTGATTTAGCTTGTAAGAAGCGAGCGATGGTACGCGCGATGAAGAACAGGACTACATACCCTAGGCCGAGTAACACCAGTACCGGCCACGCTTTTCCCAAAACTTGCCAAATGTCCGAATCCCAAAGGCCAACCGCAAGTAAGGTGGTGACAAAGACAAGCCGAAGGACGGCACCACGTGCAGTGGGGCTGACTACAGCTTGAGCGACAAACAAGAGGGGTATGATAACGTAGAAAAGAAAGGGATAAATCCATCCCACAATCGAGATTTCTAAGATCTCGGACACGGACGCAAGAACGTAATACATGAGAAAAATTGGGAGCGAAATAGCCCAAGCGGCCGCTTCGGTCGCTGCTGGGTTTAGGCGTCGAAAGTCATCAGTCGCTGACATGCTCGTAACTCCTTATTCTTGTCAATTAGAAAAGGACAATTATTATAGTATCTGGATAAGACCTCGTTTTAATTACAATACAACCATTAACGTATTACTCGGCTGACCTTCGCCTGCTTTATTCATCTCAAGCACTCATTCTTTGTTCTTGTATCTTATCTCGCTGCACTCTTCATGATGTCCACATCACGCCTTTGGTGAAAGAAAATAACACAGAACTTGACAACAGTCAAGAGAACTTGGGCAAACACCTAGGATTGCCCCCTACGTTTAGATTGATTGTTTTTGCGCATTAAAAAAGACCCGCATCGAAACGACCAAGTTCGCTGGACGCGTGGCTTCCACTCGGTGCGTCAGCAAGATGTCCTGGCTCGGACCTAGCTCGCTTTTGATATCCAAGCAACAAGCCAACTCCACGGTGGTATATGCAGCACCACGGCAACCGTCTGAAGGCCAAGCCCGACCAATGCGAAAATCCACATATCTCTATTCTTGCGGCGTGCACCCTCTTCACGAAAGCGGAACCAAGCTGGCAGGAAAAGTAGAAGTGGAATACCAAGAAACAGGCCGCACAGGAAAACAGCAATGCGCCATCCGGTAGGAAGCCGCTCGGATGCGGCCGCCTCCATCTCCATCGTTTGCGTCTTGCGTCGCTGTTCCAACTCGTGTTCGAGAGCAGCTATTTGATCTGATGACAGTTCTCGTATAGACAGCTCTTCCTTCGCAAATTCGATGGCCTCTGCACGGTAAGTTTCGCTCTTGGTGTATTCAAGTAGGTCTATATTTGAGAGGCTCCGGATATACTGTTCAACTTCTTTCTGCATGATCCATTTCCTTCCTACAGTATCACCATCGCCGTATTGCTCGGCTGACCTTCACCTGCTTTATTTACCGCTATAACGCGATATTCGAGTTCTTTTTTTCCGGCTGCTCGACTAAACTTGCCTCTGTTCTTGGAAATCGTAACATTTTGTATAACCTCCTTAAAATAAAAAAATTACATAACCTCGTTCATTTCTCTGCAGCCTCAAGTTTCGTATGTCATCCAGGTAATCGTGTATCCTTAACGTTTTCGCCATACATTCCTCAATATTTAGCCACCAGTTTTATTGGGGGATTTCCTTTTCTTCTTGTGGCGCTAATGACAGTTCTCCCTTTGATTTTGGTAGGAAGTACATCACAATTAATGCAGCAATTATACCATAGGTGATAATTCCGCCCAAGAAAACGAGTAAAGGTGATGAATACATTGAAGATGCGAGAAGTGAGGCCTCCACGGTGAGCCAAACAACTGAGACAATGGCCACCAAACATATGACAGAAATTAAGAGATCTTTAGCATAATGAATCCCAGACAATAATGATACCAACAAAATCACTACTGAAACTCCCACTACAACTCCATAGAGCAGAAGCGCCCGCAAAGAACGCCTTCTCCTTGCCAAAATCCTACTCTTCCTTTGGTTAATCTCGCTTAGGGAAAGGAACGTCCAAGCGACCCCAGGATGTCTAAAGTATTCAGTATCCATAGAAACGTACTGATAGTATAATGAAGTTTCTTTCCTAAAGAGAGGCAAAAAGGTCAGCATGATTAACAATCTGACAACAGGGAAAATGCGGATTTGGTATATATCGAGCAGATCACGTACCTTATATGCATCGAGATGGAGTGTAAGTGCAACGCCAATAACATCGATAAGCAAGAATACACCCAACAGGATTAAAAGCATCTTAGGCCCTTGCGGTGAACGCTTTACAAACATAGGGCGGATTTTGAAGATGGAGAGCCAACCAATAAAAGATACAAAAAGATCAAGATATAAATAGGACTCCAGTTGTCGGAATGTGTCTAAGTAGGGTGAAAGACGGTCGACTATTTCTTGCATTTCTGGATCAATCTTGTAAAAACCTGATGAAGCCATAGAGATATTAGATATAGCTTGGCCAAATTGCTGAATATCAGAAAAGCCTTTTATCACCCAGAGAATTCCAAAGATAAGCCATAAAAGCAGAATTTGAGACCATGTCCTCATGGTGTTGTCAATGCTAATGGCCTTTCGAAATGTAAGCTCTTTCGCCATTGTTCAACTCTCCCTTAACACCAAAATGACAACCCTATCGAACACACCTAACGTCAAGATGGATAACCCGCGCGTGCTTACGCTACAACTCCATAGCTGTGATTTCTAATTATACACCATCAATGACAACAATCAACTTATATTTCTACACTTGGTGGCTGAAGAATTTGTGTAATATGTGGCTAAGAACGAAAAAAGTCCTCGATTGGCAAAGCCCGATTAACGCAACTCGATGGGGCAGAGAGAATTAAAATTTTTTTAGAAATTCTGATTTTTGTTAAAAATTACCAACATTTTTTTGCTGAAAATGGTGTTGGTTTTTGATTCGCTTATATCCCCCAGTTTGTTCTATACGATATATTGTAGACACATATTATACACGCTAACAGCTGAAAAATCAAGGAAAACACCGAAAAGTTGTGAAGTTAATTGCTATTGTTTAT
>CAYSLN010000205.1:0-4079 GCA_964431825.1 uncultured Pirellulales bacterium
GAATATTTGCAGGAAAAGTAAAAATAAAGGAAAGCTCGGTAGCAGAGGCATATTAAAATAAACAAGTAAAAAGTGCCGATATGCCTGTCGTAAGGACCTGCCGGCATCAGTGGCCAAGTGACAAACATAAAAATCGAGGCCTATACTAATAACAGTATAGGCCCCGAAGTTAACGCAAACCCACATGCTATACGGTACATTAGCTACGGTCACCATACGCTTTACGTCTCAGGTTCCCCGTACTAGCCTTTAATCTAACCAATCACCATCATCATCATCCGCCTCCGCCGCCCACCTGGATGCCATGATGGCCAAATCTTTGAAGTTGATAATGCCATCCGGATACAGGTCCGTTCTGCGGCTTACATCATCAACCCAGTGCTGCCTCTTCGGCTCGTATTCTCTGTTAGTAGTTAATACAAACGCCATATCCCACGATGTACCTTCCGGATACTCAATCGGCTCACCGTTTTCCCAGAAAGAACCGACTACCGGCGGCCACTGGCCGGAAACGAGCGGACAGGTCCACACACGCAGAATCATACAGTCAACCGCTGTATCGTCCTGGAGGTACACGTCCAAATGACCGGCACTGTTGAGCAATGGTAGCAAATTCGTAGGCGGCCCGGTTAAGTTCGGAAGGGCTGAGAGGTCCAGGACGAACGTCCACGTACTCCCGTTAGTCCAGGCAGTTCCCAGAAGGCCAGCCGGACCATCGCAGTAAGAACTGGACCCTCCTGTCCCAATCCGACGTCCCCAGGCAAATCTTGGCGTTCCACCGGTCAGTTGCAGGTTAATTGAGTCATTGCATGCCAGCGAATCAACTCCCCGCAGAGTAATCTCAAGCTCAGCTTTAACAACAATGCACTCCGGTAGGCCGGTAATTGTATGTCCGAAATGATGGTTATCCTCGAGTTCATCGAAGTTAGCCGGATTGGCCAAAAGAGCAGCAAGCGCCGGACTTGGTTGTGCCAATTCAACGGGAGGATTGAAATCGTCACATACACCTGCCCAAAACTCAGAATAGTCGGGCACCTCGCAATAATTGGGACAGAATGCAACAGGGCGCATAATTCGTACCGCATCATCGTTGTAGAAATGCGGCCGGGTTTTCCAGCCCCATGCATTCAACGGAAGACTACCATCGTAAATCGCGGCGATGCTCAGCCAGTACACGGTACCCTCGTTGCTATCACCAGGGTCTTGGTAAAACCACTGGTCCTCTGAGAGAAGCTGGTCGAACTTGAAGCAGGCATCGTCCTCACCTTCGCCTCGCGCGGCGAAGCTCCATACATAGCAGTCGCAGATATTCTCCCAGACCAGCTTTCTGGGATGGCTGAATCCAGCTTGGTTGTCCGGGTCATCCACAGCTATATCTGTCCAGATTCCTATATGGAACGCACTTGGCATATCCTCCGGCGGAACCTGCTCAGTCCAGCCTTTGAAAGAGCCCCACCAATGGATATCCTTAATCGGACGCTCATCCCAGCACAGCCAGTCGTCGGCTATGATTGGCTCGTTATAGTAGCTGGACACCTCATCCCAGCCGTTGATATACCCACAATCATCTTTCTCAGGCGGCTGCGACCATTTGATATCGTCCTTGTAGGCCGGGACAGGCCCAATAGCCATTACGTTAGCACAATCCTCATCAGAAAGCTCTCCTTCTAAGGTAGTAGCTGACACAACAGCGCAATTCTCGTTGGTTCCCGTTGAGACAACGTGGCCATTAAACTGTATAAAAAGATGGTGGCCTTGTTCTATTGTCACTGGAGGATTCTTGTTGAAATCCCATGCAAGTTTATTACCTTCTACCGTCATGTAATGTGCCCATTCTGAAACCCCTCCCGGTGTGTATTGTATGTTATCAGGTAACTGGTCAACTACTGTAACGTTTTCAAGGTCGCAAGTTCCTGTATTGATGATATCAACGTAAAATCTCACATCCGTGCCGACATCAGCCTCAATCTGTTCAACCCACTGGTCTGTGTCTGGGTCATATACTTTCTTTTCAAGTCTCAAATTTGCATCGCACGGGGGCGTTACCGTTACGGTAGCACAATCCTCATCAAAAAACTCTCCTTCTGGGGTAGTAGCTGACACAACAGCGCAGTTCTCGTTGGTTCCCGCTGAGACAACGTGGCCATTAAACTGTATAAAAAGATGGTAGCCTTGTTCTATTGTCACTGGAGGATTCTTGCTGAAATCCCATGTAAGTTTATTACCTTCTACCGTCATGTAATGTGCCCATTCTGAAACCCCTCCCGGTGTGTATTGTATGTTATCAGGTAACTGGTCAACTACTGTAACGTTTTCAAGGTCGCAAGTTCCTGTATTGATGATATCAACGTAAAATCTCACATCCGTGCCGACATCAGCCTCAATCTGTTCAACCCACTGGTCTGTGTCTGGGTCATATACTTTCTTTTCAAGTCTCAGACCTGTCTCGCATTTGCACTTGCCTGCGCTGCCTGCATTAAAAATCGCCCGGATCTCATTGGCATCCAGCACGCGATTGTACAATTCGATCTCATCCAGTATGCCATTGATGTAGGAAGATCCCCAGTTGGCATGTCTGCCGATCCATAATGGGGCGGAATTGGTCAGAGACCCACTGATATGAGTTGGGTTAAAGCGGTTTCCAACTTCAACGCCATTCACATACCAGATGCCACCGTCTGTCCTACCTCTATCCACCGTCACCGCAATGAAATACCATTCGCCATCAGCAATAGTCACCCCAGAGCCGTAATTCATACAGGAGGCACCGGGACCACAGTGGTTGGAACCTATTCCATCTGCCAGTTCGAAGGCCAGTATGCCATTGCCGATGAACACCGTATATCCTTGGATCGATGACCCAATAGTACGTTTGTCAACAATTGTTCTTATATTGGTGTTGACATTATTTGGTTCCAGGTTGACCCACATATCGACCGATAAGTTGCCCTCGCCAAAGTTAAGTTCTAGGCTGTTGGGAACTTCAACGTAGTCGTCCTCGCCACCCAATTCCAATCCCCCATCGACCATACCGTTTGATATAAAGCTTGCTCCGTTGATTAACGTCCCCAGGTCGTTTATTACGCCGGCACTATCATCTGCTATCGTGCCTGATCCCTCGTCAAATGTCCACCACGCCACCATATCTTCCGGCGGATCGATGCAATTCGGCTCGCAAGGGCATCCTGGCCCTGCATTATAGCTGGCCAAAACATCCGCGTCTGTCATAGCTACGTCCCAGATACGAAACTCATCCACACTGCCGTTAAGCTTCGGATCGCCCGGATAAACGGAAGATCCAATATAAGCATGCTGCCTCGAGACATCTGACAGCAGCATCGTCGTAGCTGTCGTACCCATCAACGCTCCATCCTGATAGAGTCTGATCTCGCCAGCGGTGCCATCAACCACACAGGCAACATATGTCGGGGTGTCAAGAGGGATGATAGGGGCAGTCACTTGATCTTCACCCATCATCCATGATGGAAGACCGGTGGTACTCATAACAAATCTTGACTCATTAGGCCAGCCAGATGTAGGGCAGTACATTATCATATTTCCGCCAACGTTACCCGAGGTCTCGCCAAAAGCAAATAAACGCTGCCATTCAGTTTGGGCACTTACCTCGAACCAGGCTTCAATCGTAACGCTTGTAAGACCGTGGTCGAGTACATCACCTGGCAGATTCACATATCCACCGCCGTCCAGTACCAACTGGTTCCCGGAAATAGTGGCCGTTCCCTCCAGCGTCCCGTCCATACCACCGACGGAATCAACCGCTTCCGTGGGGCCATCCGTAAAACTATAGCAGTGGATAATCGCGCCCTGAGTAACAACACTGCAACCCAGTAAAAACAACATCACTAACTTACTTATTCTTCCGCACATAATATTCCTCCCTCAAAAATTTAAACCTAAACCATTCTTTACTTTGGCTAATTGCCAAAAAACTAACTGTTTCTACAAACACCCGAAGATAATGACTTGACAGCTAACGCTCGTCCCTCCTAAGCACACTAACTTTACGGCAATTCGCTTTTCCTCATAGGCAATCTCTCCCTTCTAAAATATAGTGTAAT
>CAYSLN010000206.1:0-4065 GCA_964431825.1 uncultured Pirellulales bacterium
TGGGTCATCATCCCTCATCGGAGGAAAGCGCCAGAGTTGTTATAGAATTAGCGGGCAGTTTCAACGGCTCGCCTGATTTATAACTGCCGATATGAGCACACTTTTCCTTCTCACTGGAGCGATAAATTTCACCTTTGGAAATAGATAAACCGGTCAAAGAAAATTTGAGGGTAATATCGGTATCGTCTGAAGTATTAATGATGACCGCGGTGAGTTTCTTATTGTCCGGGCTGATATATGCTGAAATTCTCAGGCCGCTGCTGTCGGTCGAGGCCTCCACACGCTGCCATTCTGAATCCGTAAAGGCTGAGTATTGTTTGAATGCATAGTAGGCGGGTTTGATAGTGTAGGAGTTCGGGTCGTCGATGCTCACTAATCCGCTGCTGGGGTCCCAGAACAAATCCCAGTATAAATATGATGCTACATTCTCTACAGTCAAAGAATTGTGCACTAAAACCGCCATATTCATTGCGCCGGTCCAAGTCTGGGGTTCGTGTTCGAATTCTGTCTGAAATACGGGCTTATCGCCGTGCTGTGAATTAAGCTTTTTGAAGTTGAGCATTTTGGGAATATACCTGTCGGGGTTTTCAGCACAGCCGCTGCAGTCGTAGAGATGATGTGCGAAACCGTAGACGAGGTCAGTGTTTAATTTGCTGATATAACTTTCGATGTGGGAAAAGCCCATCGTTTCAGGGTCGAGCATCTTCGGCATAGAAGAGCCCATTTCAGTATGCAGCTTATTCCAAACCGCCTCAAGAGCTACATCATAGCCGGCCCTGTTCGCATCTTCTGTAGGACCGAATATACAAGAATCATACGGGGCCTCCCAGTCCGGTTCATTCTGCATGGTCATATAATCTATTTGCACTCCTGCTTTAGCATAAGCGACCAAACTATCATACCACCACTGGGCAAAATCATCGTAAACATACTTGCCGTCGGCTTTCGCAAGAGTTCCGCCGACTAAATTCCCGTTGTTTTTCAGGCGGGTGGGCGGTGTCCAGGATGAAATCATTATCTTCAGGTCGCCGCCTAAAGCAGCTTCGCCGGCCCTGGTTATCTCAACCGAGTTATCGAAGTCGGTTTGGTTGAAATCGTAAGTGTTCCTTATGCGGAATATATCGATATCGAGCTCCTTAAAGAGAAGGTTGTATAATTCGGATTTTTGTTTATGTTGAACGAGTTCCGTCATTCGAAAAGCGCCGGAAGCGCCGAGACCTTCGATTTTTTGGTATCGTTTGTTTACATCAATCTCGCCTGTCGCGGTGGGTTTTAGGGGGATGGATTCAGCGATATTTGCCGGACCATATACGTTTACGTCATCAACGAAGAAAATAACTTCCGGTGGTGGCCCGTCGAAATATACATCCAGCACCGTTAGTCCGCTGCTTACATCCAAAGTGAAACTTCCTGAAAGCAGGGTCCAGTTGCTGTCCGTAGCGGTGACAGTGTCTATGTTATGATAGTAAGTGCCGCTGTCGTCCTGCTGCTCGACGGATAGCAATACCTGAGCGCTCGGTGTGTTATCGAGTCTTACCCAACCTGATATCTGATAAGTTTTTCCGTCGGCCATTGTGTCGAATACAGATTGTCTCACTCCCTGCCAGGTTGAGTCTCTGCCGAATGCTTTCACACTGCCTGAACCGCTGTGTACTGGTGTGCTGACTGCTTCTATTTGACAACCTCGGTCGCCCCAGCCTTTCGTTGCGCTTTCGAAGTCAGGATTAGTTAGAATATTAATGTTGTTCCGGCCTGAAGCTTTGTCGCCGGCTGAAAGTACCAGAGTCGTTATTGAGTTTGCCGGCAGTTTCAATGGCTCACCTGTTTTATAACTGCCGATATTGGCACATTTCTCCTTTTCGCTTGAGCGATAGATTTTACCTTCGGAGATGGGTATACCCTTTAGTGAAAAGTTAAAGGTAATATCCGTACCGGGCGCGGTATTGATTATTACGACGGTCAGTTTCTTATTGTCCGGGCTTATATACGCTGAAGCCCTTACGGCTGAGTTATTGGTTGAGGCTTCCACACGCTGGAAGTCTGAGTGTATAAAAGCTGAGTATTGTTTGAAAGCATAATAGACCGGCTTGATAGTATAAGTGCTCGGGTCGTCTATGCTCACCATACCGCTGTCTGAGCCCCAGAACAAATCCCAATACAGGTATGCAGACGCGTTTTCCGCCGTCATAGAATTGTGTATCAGAATCGCCGTATTCATTGCCTCGGCCCATGTCTTTGGATTGTGCTGGAACTCTGTCTGGAATATTGGTTTGTTGCCGTGTTTTGATTTGAAGTTTTCCATCCCAGGAATATATCTATCGGGAGCTTCGCCGCAACCGCTGCAGTCATAAAGATGGTGTGCATAACCATAAACGTGGGATAAATCATCTAAATTGTCTATATAATCCTTAGTGCTGCCTAAACCATACGTTTCGGGTGCAAGCATCTTCGGCATCGCCGGCCCCATTTCAGCATTAAGCTTTTCCCAGACCGCCTCAAAAGCGGCGTCATAGCCGGCAAGGTTCGAATCCTCCGTGGGGCTGAATTTGCACGAGTCCCATCTCGCTTCATATTCCGGCTCGTTTTGTATACTTATGTAGTCCGCCTTTACCCCTGCTTTCGCATAAGCAGCTAAACTATCGGCCCACCACTGGGCAAACTCGGCGTAAGGGTATTTGCCGTCCATTTTTGCAAGAGTTCCGCCGACTGTAACTCCGTGATCTTTCAAGCGTCTGGGCGGTGACCACGATGAAATCATAATCTTCAGGTCTTTCCTGACGACGGCCTTGGCGCCCTTGATTATTTCCACCGTTTCAACGAAGGATTTTGGCTCAATATCGTAATTGTTTCTTATGCGGAATATATCAAGCCCTAATTCTTTAAAGAGGAGATTGTATAGTTCAGTTTTTTTCTGATGGTCAACGAATTCTTTTGTGTAATGTGCCCCGGAAGCGCCGAGACCCTCTATTTTTTGATATCGTGTCCCCGCGTCAATCTCACCTTCAGCGTTGGGGTCGATTGGAACGGCCTTGGGAGCAATTAATTCCGGGCCATATACGTTCACGTCGTCGACGTAAAAATTAACGCCCGGCTTGGGACCTTCGAAGTAAATGTCCAGAACTGATAATGAATCGGTCACATTCAGTGTGAATTCACCCGAAAGCTCGACCCATTTGCTGTCCGTGCCAGTGGCAGTGGCTACGTTATAATAATTGGTCCCGCTGCCGTCCTGCTGCTCGACAGACAAGGAAACTGTATCGCTCGCGGCGTTATCAAGTCTTACCCACCCGGATATTTTATAAGTTTTTCCATCCACCATTTTGCCGAACACGGATTGTTTCACACCTTGCCAGTTCGCATCCCTGCCTAATGCTTTTACACTGCCGGAACCGCCGTGTACAGGCGATTTAACCGCTTCGATTTGGCAGTTTCGGCCGGCCCACTCGTTAGTTCCGTTTTCGAAGTCGGGATTGACTAAGATATTCGTGTTGCCGTTACCTGTGGCATAGCTGGCGGGCACCAATGACAAAAACAGCAGGAGAAGCAGAGATTTACAGAGACTATTGGAATACATATTATTCCTCCTTATTTTGCGGTTAATTTAGAATTTATCAGTCGGTCATTTTTTGGTTCTGTATGGTAACAGATTAGCCGTTGCCCCGCAATATTACTTCGCCCTGTCCATCGGGTGATACATAGTAAATTTTACCCGCTTCCTTGGGCAAATCGTAGATTTGACGTATCGGACCGTAAGGTCCCCCCGAGGGTTGTGCTGTTGCAGGCAATGAACCAAGGAGTATACAGAGAAGGACGAAACAAATTAAATGTAGTCGATACCATTTCTCTGTTTGAGTATGTGATCGAGGACAATTTTGGCAAATGTTGGAGGATTGTTCGGTATGATTTGGTTTCATTTTGTTTTCTTTCCAGGGCAAAATTGACTGATAATTAATTGAGAAATTTGATTCCTATCGACAGGGAGGATTATACCACAGAGGAATTCGTGCAGAAAGAGAAGAAATGACATGATTGGCCGTGGCGGTGGGAATGGGTTCACCCTTTTAT
>CAYSLN010000207.1:0-4044 GCA_964431825.1 uncultured Pirellulales bacterium
AAAAGCATTATAACGCTCTACCAAATATTTTGCCAGTCGCTCAATGTGCTCCATTCTTATTGTCTCTTCGCTGATACTTGTCTGCGGAGCTTCTTCTCGATAAGTTTCCTTTCTGCCGAGTAACCGCGAATAGAAATCTACCTGTACAGAATTTTTCATCACCCCTGCTATGTAACAAACAAGTGCCTCCTCGTTGTATTCATAATTCTCCAAAAGCTCCCGTATTTCATCACCCAGAAGATTTGGATTATCTATATGGCGAATCATGCTGCAAGGCAAAAAATTAAATGGTGTTCTCCCTAAGGTTATCACTGGTTTACCCAACATCAATCCCTCAAAAGCTATCGAGCCGGCAATCACCGTAATAAGTTGAGACTGAGAAACCAATTCTCTTGAATTCAGACTTGGATGAGCAAGCATTACATTAGGAATTTTCAGCAGCTTATGATAATAACTTAACGGCCTTTTACCGATTGACCATGGGTGTTCTTTGACAACAAGTTTCATCCCGACTGGTAGATTGTGACTGACAAGACGAACTGCCTCAATCTGATTGACATAAGCTTTGCTGTATACAGATAACGTCACTTCCGGTTCAGTATGAAGCGGGAAAAATGCGTAATTCAAAAGCTTCAAATCGCCAACCCTGACATAAATTTTGCCAAAACATCTCTCCAATCTTTTAGCCCGCCAGGGCCTTATAATATACTGATTCACAGCAGGGCCGATATGCCCTGAAATGTGATTGTCATCTTGGTATTCTCCAAAACGATACCTGAACTCCCTGACTAAGATGCTTATGATTTTTTTCAGCTTTGATAGCTCCAATCGCCTCCTTTTCGCATTTGCAAAAGCAGGAGGCTTATTTGAAGGCGGCACCACACCTTCGTACATAGCGTGACTTTCTCGAACTTTTTGAAGGTACCTCATAGCCTCATCCATTAAAGAAGCATCAATACCAATTTGAAGGAGCTGCTCGTAAGTTTCTTTCAAGTGTTCGGAAGGTTCAAATATATCTTCACTGGCATAGAAATAATTTTGTATTCTCGTTGGCCGAAGATTTAAAACAGGGATATTGCGGGAACGCGCAAAAAGATAAGAAAGATACTCCCCAATCGTAACACACTGGAAAGAAACGACAAAAGCCGGCTGAACCCTGTCAAAAAAAGCTTCTATCTGTTTTAACGCAACTTGAAGAATTGCCAGCATCCTCTCATGGCTGAATCGAGGCCGGTAGTCCTGGGCGTAAGCATATTTCTTGCCAAAATAAATCCGCCTGTCCCCAACTAATGCATTCCAAAGAAAAGGGTTGCCTATCTTCCTTTCATATCGCCGAAGCAACTCGATATCCGGCTTTACACTTTTCGAATCTCGTACAATATCCCATTCTTTTAAAAGCGAATACGAAACCGATTCTATATCAGGGTGATCTTTTTTAAACTTTTTGAAAAAGTCTGAATTAGTAACGTAGAATCCAACATTCTCCAAAGGTGTAATTCGCCTCATAGTCTGCATGAGATCAAAAAACATACCTAAACCACTAGACTGTGTAAAGAAAATTGTGTTCATACGTTATAGACAAGCGGCCTGTAAGTATTTAAATTATCCTTTATCCACTTGCAGGTAATTTCCAGCCCACTTTCCAAACCTACATTCGGCTTCCAGTTACACTTGTTTTTTATCTTGCTACTGTCAGAAAGTAACCGTCGAACCTCGCTCTTCTGGGGCCTTAATCTTTGGGTCTTGCTTACTACTTCCACTGCTTCGCCGGTAATCTTTGTAATAAGCTCTACCAGGTCTTTTATAGATATTTCTCTCTCGCTGCCAACGTTAAAAACTTCTCCCTCAACACCAGCTGTCTCTCCCAGCTTGATAAAACCGTCTACCGTATCCATCACAAAATTAAAATCACGCGTTGGTGTCAAATCACCTAACTCAATGGTTTTTCCCCCGGAATATATTTGTGAAATTATCGTTGGAATAACTGCCCTCGCCGATTGACGCGGTCCGAATGTGTTAAAGGGACGCAATACTGCAACCGGCAAACCAAAAGAATAGTAATAGCTCAAAACAATACTATCGGCCGCTATCTTGCTCGCCGAGTAAGGCGATTGCGACTGCAAAGGATGTTTCTCGTCTATAGGCACATATAATGCGGTGCCGTACACCTCACTGGTAGAGGTATGAATTATACGCTTGATCCCTGCTGCACGACAGGCATTGAGAACATTCAAAGTTCCCTTTACATTAGTCTCAATATAACTGTCGGGTGCTTGGTAACTGTAGGGTATACTTACCAAACTTGCTAAATGAAAAACTATTTCCTGCTCGTTAACTGCCTCTGTGACCTTATTCGGGTCGCGAACGTCGCCACTAAAAATATCAATTTTTTCTAAGATAGAACTTTCGCTGTCATCTAACCAACCACACTTCCCAAACGAGTTATAGAAAACAAAAGCCCTGACCTTTGCACCTTGCCTTACTAACTCCTCCGTTAAATGGGAGCCGATAAAACCCTCAGCACCGGTAACCAAAACATTTTTGTCTTTCCAAAAATTATTCATACGCTCTCTTTTTAAATACTGTGTTATATTCTTTTTTCGCCCTGCGATAATCATCAACATTTCCAATATCTATCCAGTATTCAAACAAAGGAAATGCACCAACGGGTAAGGATCTATGAGTTACGATCTTTATTAAGTCTGTCATATCGAATTTTTTGTTCTTAGGGACAAATTTTATGATTTCTCTGTTTAACACGTAAATCCCAGCGTTGCAAAAGAACCTTTGTGATGGCTTTTCTTTTATCCCTATAAGATAGCCGTTCGACATATCAAAAACGCCAAAGGGAATATCAAACACATACTCTTTTGCAGCAATACACATAAAGAAATGTCGGTCATGGTAAAAACTTATCAAGCTCTTAAAATTAGCGTTTGTTAGCAAATCAGAATTGATAACAAGAATAGTTTCGGGAAGTCCCTCTTTAGGCAAAAGAGACAAAGCTCCAGCAGTCCCTAATTTTTTCTTTTCTATGATATACTTTACATTAACACCAAAATTCGACCCGTCACCAAAATGACGTTGGATAGTTTTAGCCTTGTAATTTAGGATGATATATATCTGTCTAATGTTATGTGCTTTCAGGTCTGTTATAATCTCTTCCAAGATCGGCTTTTGCCCAATCTCAACAAGTGGTTTAGGGGTCTTGGGGGTAATTTCTTTTAGACGCCTGCCTTCTCCTCCTGCCATAATAACAGCCACAATTCCCTGTTGCGGCTCGTAAATCGTGTCGGAAATAAAAAGCCGAATCAATTTTCTGTCTTTACCTATTAATGGAATGTGTCGTATTCTATTTTCTTGCATCAGACGTTTTATTTCCTCAAAAGAATCCTTCTTGGTATATTCATATGACCGGTTCATAATCTTTTCGCATTTTGTGTGTATGTCCGGATTCTTAAGAATAAAACGTCTTACATCGCCATCAGTAATAGTACCTAAAAGCCTTGACTTATCGTCTACGACTAAAGCAATCCCCTCTCTGTTTTTGTCTATTACTTTCAAAATATCTTGAACAGTCGATTTTTTGCTAACAATAAATTTTTTTATATTTGCTGTTCTTATCATAATTATTAATATGTCATTTTTTTCTGAATGAGTTTCTTGTCAACATTAATTCGTGATAGAATCCATGCAATCTTCTTGCCGGAATCTCCCTTCCCATAAGGATTGTGGCATTTCCTGCACTTTTCCCTAAATCGTTTGCTAAACAACCCTTTTTCAATGCCCTTTATTATCTGTTCCTTGTCATATCCTACATCGATAACATTGGTTGAACACAGCCTTCCTTTCTGCCTACTACCAATGTTAACAAAGGGACATCCAAATGCGGGCGTCTCTTTAATCCCGCTTGAAGAATTGCCGACACAAACCCCTATACCTTCCTTACCGCATATATTAAGTATCCCGTGATAGGAGTATCTTCCTAAGTGAGAAACCACCGTAAAATTCTTACGGTCTCTCACTTTGTTTATCTCACCAATG
>CAYSLN010000208.1:0-4043 GCA_964431825.1 uncultured Pirellulales bacterium
GGAAGATTAGTGAAATTCTTGAGGCGAGGGACCGGACTGCGGCGGGGCCGATTGCTCCGGCGGCGGGATTGTGCCTGATGTGGATTAAGTATTAGAAGACAGAAGTCAGAGTTCAGAAAACAAGAGACGATGGTCAGTGGGTTTATGTTTGATTCGTGTTGAATATTGAAGATCGTACATGTAATAACTCGGTTGATTTTGGGAGGGGCGCAGGAGAATACTCTGATTACGTGCAGGGTTCTGGCGGAGCGGGGGCACGATGTGACGCTTATCACGGGGCCGGCATTAGGACCTGAAGGTGAGCTGTTCGAGCAGACGAAGAATCAGAAGTATAAGGTTATTGTAATCGACGAGCTCAGGCGGGCGATAGAGCCGGTGAAGGATTTTATCAGTTACAGAAAAATCAAGCGGTGCCTGCGGGAGATTGGGCCTGATATTGTTCATACGCATTCGGCGAAGGCGGGGATATTGGGGAGGTTTGCTGCGCATAGTCTGAAAGGCGGGGGATCGAGGCCGGGGATAGTGCATACGATACACGGGCTGGCGTATCATCGGTATCAGAGTCGAGTTTTGAATAAGTTTTATATTGCTGTTGAGAAGGCGGCGGCGAAGCGGACGGATTACTTTATTAGTGTTGCGGATGCGATGACGGAGCAGCAGAGGGCGGCGGGGGTCGGGGTGGATAAGCCTTATGTGACGGCGTATTCGGCTATCGAGGAGGAGCAATTTTTGGAGCCGATTGCGCGGGAGCGGAGGATGGAGTTTCGGCGGAGGTACGGGATTGGTGAAGATGCTGTTGTATTGGTGACGATTGCGAGGCTGTTTATGCTCAAGGGGCATGAATATATTGTCGAATCGGCGAGGGAATTATCGAGGCGGTTCGGGAAGTGCGCGTGGCTGTTTGTAGGTGATGGGAACCTTGCGGAGCATTTCAAGGGGCAGGTTCGAGAGTTAGGGCTGGCAGACAGGATTAAATTTACAGGTTTGTTGGCGCCAGACCAAATACCGCTTGCGATACAGTCATCGGATATTCTTGTGCACTGCTCGCTGCGGGAGGGGCTTGCGCGGACGCTGCCACAGGCGATGCTGTGTGGTCGGCCGGCAGTGTCGTTCGATGTTGACGGGGCAAGAGAGGTTGTAAATGAAGATACGGGGCGGCTGATAGAGCCGAAGAATGTCGAGCAATTAACGCGGGCTTGTGCGGAGTTGATAGAGGATGAAGATTTGCGGAGGAGGCTCGGTGAGAACGGTCGAGAGTCGGTAAAGGAGAAATTCTCGCCTGAGACGATGGTCGATACGATAGAAGGAGTTTATCAGAAGCTGCTATAAAAGCAGAAAACAGAGGTCAGAAGTCAAAGGGCAGATGATAGAGGAGCAGTAAGGGAAAAGTGCAATGGCTATTCGATTTAACATGATAGGTATTTTTGTAAACGACCTTAAGAAGATGATGGCGTTTTACCGGGACGTAATTGGCTTAGAAGTTAAACAAATCATTGGTTCTTATGCTGAATTTGAGCACGAAGGCATTCAGTTTGCGATGTTCGAGCGAGCAAAACTTCCAGAATGGTTGGGTAGTACTCCTACATATCCGAGTGGAGTTAACGGCACTTTTGAACTTGGGATAGATCTGCCTTATTTCAAGGATGTTGATTTTGAGTTTGAGCGGGTCGTCAAAGCAGGGGCAAAGCCGATCATGGAGCCTCGTGATACGCCTTGGGGGCAGCGTTCTTCTGTGGTTGCCGATCCGGATGGAAACTTAATCGAAATCGGGTCGTTCAATAGAGGGCAGTAGTATTAATGAAATGATGATATGCTAATATATTTCGTTCTCTAATCAAAAGGGCCATTAGAAGGAAAGACAAGCTGGATATGAGCTTGGTTAGCGTATTTCAAGGTGGGGTTATGGAATTTACAAGGGATGACCTTTCCTGAAAATGCCGCAAGTATTGCTCTTCAAGAGGCCTTTGGCTTTCGAGAAGTGGGCTACAGAGAGCGCATAGGTCAGATGAACGGTGTCTGGAGAGATGTTATCCTTATGGAACGGCGGAGCAAAGCTGCAGGAGTCTAAGGAAGTAGGAGGATTAAATGAAACGACATGTAATTTTGGTTTTGCTGTTGGTGTGTAGCGGGTCTTTATTGTTCGGTGAAAATAGCGAAGTTATACCTGACGCTAATGATGTTACCGACGAGAAGCCTCTGACCGAGGTGATAATTTTGGGTGCGTTGCACTCGTATCACCAGAGTAATCCTAATTATTCTCTGGAAACTGTTCGCGACATTATCCTGGCATGTAAGCCACAGGCTATTCTGGTTGAGTTACCTGCGACTTTTGATGGCGCGCCAACGGTTGTCGACGGCCGATTGACGGGGGACTTTGGCAAGTCTGAGGAGCGCTGGGCCAGCGAGCAGGCGGCGATAAAACTGGATATCCCTATCTATCCCTTTGATATGGACCGGCGTCGTGAGATTCGGCGGGAGACGGGGTATTGGAGGAGGTTGAGAGAAGTCAATGAAAGCTACGACGCCTGGCTTGAAGCTGAACGAGACCACTTGTCCGGTCTTTATGCGATGGAACAGCATTCTCAACACCTGCTCAAATGTATTCTGTGGATGGCAGAGCATGGAGGGCTCGAAGTCATCAATTCTGAAGTCCTGGATTCTCTCAAACGAGCGAGTGATTCATTGATACCTGTATTTAAAAAACTGATGGCAGAGCATCCGGAAAAGGCGCATTTTGCCCGTGAGTTCGATTTTGTCAGACAGCATCGGCAGCATCGCGATGAGTGTATGGTTGAAAAGATAAAGCACTACGCCCAAAAACATCAAGGTCAACGCATCATCGTTGTCGTAGGTGCGGAACACCGTTATAGATTACGGGATCTACTACAGGAAGATGATGCGATCCATTTGAAAGAATATTGGGAGTGTCAAAATGAGCAATAAATTAAGGGAGTGCTGGTTGAATTGCTATGCGCCCGGGGACGAGAGGGTTGCGGAGGATGAGGAGCTTGCGGCGATTGATGCGATGGAGGATGCGATTGCTCCTTTGAGCGATGAGACGAAAGCTTTAAGATGGTTGATTACGCGATTCGAATTGTGTTACCATGAGGCCGACAAGGAGGCTGAGTATATTATCAAATCTATTGCTGCGGGGCGGTGCTTAGAGCAGTCGCAGGAGCGGCCGGCAGAGCGCAAGAAGGAATTGCAGGATTGTCAAGATATTCTTTCGGGGTGGTGTGAAGGGGCAATTGATAAGGTCAGGGACAGAGATGTCGGCGGTATTGCGGCGAAGGAATTGATTGGTTTTATCGGGGAAACGAGCCCTCTTAAGGTGTGGCAGGTGGAGCGAATCATCGATAGGGTTGGCGAAGCTCTCGATCCGAAGCGCCCATATCACAGACTGGCCCTTGACCTTGGGGACTATGGCGAATCGGGCGCGCATGAGGCGGGAAAGCATTACAAAGATAACCAGGATTTCCTAGAGCGGACCAATAAGACAATCATACATGACACTGTAGATGGCAAAAAATCGAAGGTGTCTTTGGGTATGGCAATAGATATGCTGATGCCGTGTCACTGGGATTTTGTTGGGGGTCTTGTTATTACTCTAAAGGCGATTGGTGGGAAGCTACATCCTGAGAGGCCATATGCATGCTGTGCGCGCAATATCAAGCTGAGTCCACTTTGTGGTAGGATGGGGGTTATTTCGGATACGCTCAGGGCTTACTGGAAGGGCAGAGAAACCAAGAAAGACGTAGACGGGGAGATTCTTGCTGTTTTGGGAGAGGGGACGCCGGAGAAGAGCTGGCTTGTTGCATCTTTGGATAAGACTATTAGGCTGCATTTGAGTTTGCCTTTTGATGTGGATTTATTTTGAAGAAGGGAGCAGAGAAAAATGGAAGATGGTATATCGTACTGTGGATTGACCTGTCATAAATGCGCGATTTATTTAGCAACGAGGGAAGAGGACGAGGAGAAGAGGCGTAAAATGAGGGTCGATATCGCACGGCAAATCAAGGAACGCTACGGGCAGGAATGTAAGG
>CAYSLN010000209.1:0-4007 GCA_964431825.1 uncultured Pirellulales bacterium
GTGCCATACAGGACGACATCTGATCCCAGTATAGTTTCCAAATCAATCTCGTTGAGGTGCTGGTCTTTAGCCGTGCATCGGACCTTGATTATCCTGGCCATAGTGTTTGTCCATTAGTCTTTAGTTTTTGTCGAAGAGTTATTTTCGGGGTATTTTAGTGTTTTATAGTGATACTGGCAAGATTTTTGTACATTTGTTAATAAAGGGCGAGAAATGACAACCAGATCGGATTTCCCGGTCTTGTCAGGACGGAGATGTCGTGAGTCTATTTGCCGACCAGCCACCTTTGTGCGAATATGGCGAAGTCAGAGAAGTCTACATCCCCATCTTCATCAAAGTCCATCGGCAATGGGTCCTTATACGTAATATTTTGGAAGCTGTCGCCTGACCCTATTTGTAATGTTAACTCATCGTCTCCTGATGGATAGAAGTCACTATCTATGCACGGAGGCCTAACGACTATAATCGGTGGAAGATTCTGCCAGGGGTATGAACCTTCAGAAGTCATAGTGACAGGTTGAACAAGAGAAAATTCCTGGCCTCCACCGGCGGATACGAATATGAATTTAATATTGGTGTTGATATCGAACCAAAATGTTCCGCCGTAAACATCGCCATCGATAGTCATCTGTCCAATCGAAGGGTTATTAGGGTCAATCGTCATATATACATCAAAGAATGATTCGCCGCCGGTGCCATTATCGTAGGTAACTATGATGGGCGAAGTGCTTACCAGGTTTAAGTCAACCATTTCAATCTCTATCGGGTCCGGTGGGTCCTTTAAGACTGCATCCTCAAGACGTTCAATTATTGTATCCGCCAGGCTTTCGTTAGGTTCTATTGGTTCACCCCTGAAGAGAACCAGCCCGTCGAATGGGTCAGAACCAAGCCCAAAAAAGTCAGCTGGAATTTCCGGGATATTAACATCGCCGAACTGTATCTGTGCATCAGGAGTTGCCCAGTAATCTGTGCCTGCCTGGATTCTATCTGGTGTTTGAAAACATTGCTCATTGCCCCAGACACTATTACCGGCAGAATTTGTTGCCTGGGCGTTGAAGCAATATGTAGAGTTCGGATCTAAGCCGCTTATACTCCGGTTAAAAGACTGTCCGGTTGTTACAGAGCCTTCCCAACCAGTATAGCTATAATAATCTCCTTCTTTCTTGTACCTGAATCTATATTGACAAGGCTCTCCGCCATCGTCTTCGATTTGGCCCCATAACTTTGCAGAAGTGCAATCTATATCAGTGGCAGGTAGAGTGGTGACAGTTGGCTTTTCAATAGGGGCTGGAATCCAACCTATGTCATAAGAACTATAGTCTGTTTCTCCATATGTTCCATCGCTATTTTGAGTTTTGGCTTTTACCCAATAGTAGTATGGAGTACCCGCTGTAGCTGTTGTATCATCGTAGCTTGTTGAGGTCTGTTCAGCACCTAAAGCTGTCTTTGTCCCTCCTTCGGATTCGGATCGATATACTCGGTAATACGTAGGGCCAGAAACGCCATAGACATAAACATTGCAGATGGGATCCCAGGTTATGCGCACTTTGTCAGTATATGTACCGTTGGAGGCCAAAACGGATTCGGGGGGATTGGAGTTG
Organism: uncultured Pirellulales bacterium; assembly: GCA_964431825.1. GTDB lineage: Bacteria > Planctomycetota > Phycisphaerae > Sedimentisphaerales > Anaerobacaceae > CAYSLN01. The sequence continues at coordinate 1,602 of CAYSLN010000209.1, forward strand.
TGGCTGTATATTATCTCAATGCCAGGATTCTTGTCATATATCGTCTGCAAATCGCCATCGCTACAGTGGGCCTCATTGTTCAGCGGATTCAGAGGCAGGTAGAGCCTCGTAAGATTCGTCAGTCCCGCCAGTGACGAGATGTCGCTGATCTGGTTGCTATACAGATAGAGCCGCGTCAGACTCGTCAATCCCGCTAGTGGCGAGATGTCGCTGATCTTATTGCTATACAGAGAGAGCACCGTCAGACTGGTCAGCCCGGCCAGTGGCGAGATGTCGCTGATTTGGTTGTTGTGCAGATACAGTTCAGACAGATACGACAGTCCCGCCAAAGGCGAGAGGTCGTTAATATCGTTGCTATGCAGGTAAAGCACCGTCAGATTCGTCAGTCCCGCTAGTGCAGAAATATTAACGATCTGATCGAGCTCCAGATAGAGGTGCGTCAGATTCGTCAGTCCCGCCAGCGGCGAGATGTCGCTGATCTGATTGCTATACAGAGAGAGCACCGTCAGACTGGTAAGCCCGGCCAAGGGCGAGAGCGAGATGTCGCTGATCTGATTGTACTGCAGGTAGAGCCTAGTCAGATTCGTCAGTCCTGCCAGAGGTGAGAGGTCGGAGATTTGATTGTCGGGCAAGTTTAGCTCATCCAGATACGTCAGTGGCGCCAGTGGCGAGAGGTCGGAGATTTGGTTGTTGCGCAGGTTCAGATTACTCAGATTCGTTGCATATTCAAGGCCCATCAGATCGGTGATACCTTTGCTGGCGCAGGATAGTAAAAACAGGCCCTGCATATCCGTGGCGTTGGGGTCTGGGATTCCCAGAGTAGTTTCCACGCAGGCCTTTAAATTGGGGTCGGCGAAATAGACGGGGTCTTCGGCATGTGCTATGTATGGCAGAGCCATTGCGAAAATAATTATCAGATATATGCTCTTTCTCATTTTACTTTCTCCCTTGCGATATTTTCCTGCAGCAACACGCGTTCTTGTCCAGATGATTGCCGACTCAGGACATCAGCCAAACGAACCAAGTAAAACAAAAATATGTTTTGGGTTATTCCCAGCAGGCGCTTCCTGGGATAAGGTTGCATTCAAGCCAATCCTCAGCAAGCAGGGCAAAATCCATAAAATCGACTCTGCAATCTTTGTTAAAGTCCGCAGCCGGGTATTGTGTGCACAGAGGTCCGGCTGATTTACTTGCCTGGGCAGTGCCACCGTAAGCTCCCTGATTTATTATGGCTCCATTAGGAGAAGGCTCGGCCCCGATAGAACTAAGCGGGTCGCCAGCATCGATGGAGGGGCTGTTCATATCGTCGATCACCCAGATTTGAGTGTTGGGGTCCCATCTTCCGGCTGTGGATAACAGATGATAGTCGCCCTGGACCCATTCGTCATCTATCCAGTAGCCATCGAAAACGAAGCGGGGATTTTGGTTGATGTCATTTGTTCCGGCACTGATTCCATAATAATCGCCCGTAAGATTGTTGTGTATATTGTTATAATTCAACTTGACTTCTGCCCAAGTGTTTCTTGCCAGCCCGTATCCGCTGTTCTTCACGATGATGCTATTGGATACAACAAGAGGGCCTGATTGAATCCATATGCCGTGGCCTTTATTACCGACGACTGTGCAATTCGTCACATGGCCAGTATTATTAGACAGGCCGATACCGAGATTCCCACTAACTATGCAGTTTCGTACCTGGCCACTGCTTTCGTATATGCCATCTCCAGCATTTTCACTAACCAGGCACTTCTCAATCAATGGACCTGAGTTTTCACAATAAATCCCTGTTTCACCGTTTTGGATAGTAAGGCCGAGAAGGACAGAGGCATCATCCTCCATATGGTCAAATGTAATAACATTTCCGAGGCCGTTAGCATCAATGACCGTAGTATGGATGATATTAATATCATTGGGGTCTATGCCGGTTACAGTGATGCCTTTGCCTTTGAAATTGATGTTTTCATAGTAAATGCAAGGATGCACTATGATTGTGTCTCCGTTTATTGCATCGTCAATGGCTTCCTGGATACTGTTGAAGTCCGAAGGACCGTTGCAATCGATAGTAATTGTTCGTGCAGCCGCCCAAGATGCGGCCAATCCCGCGGCTAAAAGCATTGTTATTGTTAGAGCTGCGAAATTTCCCTTATCCATTTTTTGTCCTCCTTCTCCCATAGCATTCACTGCAAAGGGCAAACCCTTCGCTCATCTTTAGCACTGATGCTGCTTTTCAGTGGTGTTAATAGCTTCTGCTCTCGCGATACTAAATTATACCATTTATCGGAACTAAATTCAAGCATCTTCCGGTTGGTAGGCTGGCAAAATACAACGAAACAAAATATAACTCACTTTACCGACTGCCTAATCACATAGTTCATGGCATCGCTAAAAGAAACCCGGCCCGGCCCC
>CAYSLN010000210.1:0-3982 GCA_964431825.1 uncultured Pirellulales bacterium
TCGTAAATAACTTTGACTTTTTTGATCTTACTCTGTCGTATCAGCGAGATCTTATCACTGATTTGGGTGCCAGCCTCTACAATAATCTCACCGGTCTTTGCATCTACAATCGGTCCTACAGCCCACATAGTGGGTTCCAGCTTATTTATAGAAACTGTTTTTGTCGGATAAAACAAAGGCAATATCTGCTCGGTAGTACTGTAGGCAGGGTCTATTGCTCGCAGAAAAACTGTGGCCGGTATCTTGCTGGACTGGTCAATCTTGACGACCAAAATATCTTTCTGCGTAACGCCTATTTCTATCCAACTGCCCCTTTCCGGTATGACTCTGCCACCGTGCAGCACTCTATCGCCTTCTTTGCTCTCGATGAGAAAATCGACTCCCGGACTTCGGTGGAGTTGGCTCACTATGACTCTGATTGCACCATTGACTATAAACTCCCCACCTCCTATCATAACCGGTATCTCACCAAGGTATATAGCCTGCTCAGATAAATCTTCGCCTCCCTTGGTACGTAGTCTGCAACAGATTCTTAACGGGTAGGCATAAGTCAGCCGTAACTGGCGGCACTCGATAGGGGTATAATGCGGCTTCTCCAGTTCGTAATAGAGATATTCCAAAAGCATTTTCTTGTCATAACTTTCGATAGGAAATATCTCTTGAAACAGGGCCTCAAGTCCTATGCATTTTCTTTTGGTTGGTGCCACATCTTTTTGCAAAAAGCTTTCATAGCTTCTTCTTTGTATCGCTACGAGGTTGGGAATCCCGACAGCATCATGGAATTCGCCAAAATTACGAACAGCTCGTCCAGAACTAATCTCTGCCATTACCTATCTCCTGCACTGAATATCTCAATTAACCACCAAGCACCAATAACTGCCATTGCCTATACACTGCATAGAGGCCTCAGTTACTTTCTCAGCGTCAAAGATGCTCCCGGCTCATCTGACAGTACAACGTTTAAACCGCCAATATCTCAATCTCACGTCTGGTATATCATCCGATGTATCCATTGCTATCCACAAGGTAAACTTCCCACCTACGCTAATTCAACTACTGCACCTACAGCTTCGAGCTGCTTTTGGGCAGCTTCAGCGTCTTCCTTGCTTAGGCCCTCCTTAACCGGCTTGGGAACATTATCCACAAGGTCTTTTGCCTCTTTCAATCCCAACGCTGTCAAAGCTCTCACCTCTTTAATAACCTGGATCTTTTTATCACCATACTCTTTGAGGATTACATTAAAGCTGGTTTTCTCCTCGGCCTCCTCTGCTCCTGCTCCACCTGCAGGTACCGGTCCTGCCATCATAACAGCACCACCGGCAGCCGGCTCAATACCGTGTACCTCCTTAAGATAGTCGCCAAGCTCCTTGGCCTGCATTAACGTCAAGCCAACTATCTTGTCACCAAGTTTCTTGATATCGCTGCTCCACTTCTTAGTCTCTTTCTCGGTCTCTTTGTCACCTTCTTGTTTCTTTTTTGCCTCTTTCACCTCCTCAACTTTTTTGGGTTCCTTTTCGGTTTCTTTAGTCTCCTTGGTTTCCTTTGTTTGCTCTTCAGCCATTTCTATCAACTCCTATTCCTTAACGCCTGGTGGTAGCCGAAACTCCGTCGTCTCGTTTAACCCGTAACTGGGGCAGCCACGCAAGCAGTGTATAATTACTGATTTCGACCTATTGAAAACGGCCAAACCTGCTATGCCGCTTGTTTTTCAGCCTTTTCTATAATAGTCTTTATACAGCCTGCAATTACTCCAGCAGGACCATTGAATGCGGCGGCCAAAGATGCTCCAGGTGACTTTATCACGCCTGCAATTTTGCTCTGCAGCTCTGCTCGCGTCGGCATCTTTGAAAGTTGCTTCGCCTCTTTGTCTTCCAGAACCGCGCCATCCAGAAAGGCTCCTTTAATCTCTATGACCGGAACTTTCTTGGCCCACTCATTTAAAGCCTTTGCAACATCAACAACACTGTCACCACCATAAGCAATTGTACAGGGCCCGTCGAACAAAACCACCGCCGGCTCCATCTGCTGAACACGCAATGCTTTTTTAAACAGTGAATTCTTGACTACCAATAACTTGATGTCTTTTTCTTTAAGTCCACCGCGCATCTGGTTTCCGTCAACACCACCAACGCCTTTGGTATTAACAACCAGAAAATCTCTGATATTCTCCTCGACAATTCTTTTTTCCAGCTCCGCCTGAAACAACTCTTTTACGTACTTGCTCATCCTGTCACCTGTCAATAGATGATCCTAAACGGATTACAATACGTTTGGGATCCACGTTAATAGTCTTTGAGCTTCACCAACTTTTGACCGTCGGCCGGCAGATGCCCTTTTATAAACTAACCGCTATACCGGGACTCATAGTCGCAGATATAGACATTTTTTTGATATATGTACCTTTCGACGCCGTCGGTTTGATTTTCTCTATATGAGAAACGAATGCTTCTATATTCTCGATGAGCTTCCAGCTCTCGAAACTTTGCCGACCAACTACCACGTGGACATTACCGCCGGCATCATTTTTAAACTCGACTTTGCCGGCAGCAAACTCAGCCACTGCAGTTGCAACATCGTTAGTTACCGTACCATTCTTAGGTGAAGGCATCTTGCCCTGTGGGCCGAGCACCCGGCCAAGCTTGCCTACCTTGCCCATTACCTTTGGCGAGGCAATCGCAACGTCGAAATCCATCCAACCATCCGAAACTTTTTTTACCAGCTCGTCACAGCCGGCTTCAATAGCACCTGCCTTTTTGGACGCTTCAACATCTGCGTCTTCACAAAAAGCAACAACCTTTTTCTGCTTGCCTATCCCATACGGCAAAGATATTGAGCCTCGAACCAGCTGGTCAGCCTGCTTTGGGTCAATACCAAGGTTCAATACACACTCTATACTCTGGTCAAATTTCAAAGACTTAAGAGATTTGACCTTTTCGACTGCCTCGGCCAGACCGACCGATTCCCTGCCCAACTGTTCTAACTCCTGCTTGTACCTTTTGCTTCTAAGCCTCATATCTCATATCTCGTATAACGCATAGCAATTTTACTCTACTCGCTATTGGCCTTCTTCTATCTCAATACCCATACTCATGGCAGTACCTCGGATAATTTTTTCGGCCTGGTCTAAATCGTGTGCGGTCAAATCCTTGAACTTAGTCTCAGCGATTTTACGCAGCTGTTCGGTCTTGATTGTCGCAACCTTCTCTCTATTTGGAACACCACTGCCTTTCGCAATCTCAGCAGCTTGTTTTAACAAAACCGCCGCTGGTGGACTTTTAACCTCGAAGGTAAAGCTTTTGTCCATAAAGACGGCTATCACAACCGGTACTATTGTCCCATTAAGATCTTTTGTTCGCTCGTTGAATTGCGAAACGAACTGGCCAATATTAACACCATGCTGACCTAAGGCGGGACCTATCGGGGGAGCTGGTGTTGCTTGTCCACCCGGTGCCTGCAATTTAATTTTTACTGCTACTTCTTTGGCCATTCTTCACCTTTAATTTTTGTTCGTAGTACCACCCAACTCCAAACTTAACTACAATTTTTCAATCTGCCAATATTCTATGTCCAGTGGCGTACTCCGACCGAATATTGTAACAATCACCTTCACAATCCCACGCTCAGAATCAATCGAATCAACGACGCCTTCAAAGTTCTCAAAGGCACCTTCCCTGATTTTAATCTGATCACCCTTTTCAAACTCGACTTTGATGCTGGGTGCATCCTCAGGTTTTTCAGCTTCCAAAAGCATCTTCGCCACATCCGTGTCCCGCATCGGAGTCGGAACTCCTTCTGTGCCGATAAAATCTCCAACGCCAGAGGTCCCCTTGATCATGAACCATGCATTTTCGGCAACTCGGCCATCTTCGGTCGGCTCCATCTCCATAAAAACATAGCCCGGGTACAACTTCCGCTGATGCACCGTTTGCTTACCCCCCCGAATGCGCTTAATCCGCTCCGTAGGGACTTCTATTCTGCCTAT
>CAYSLN010000211.1:0-2480 GCA_964431825.1 uncultured Pirellulales bacterium
ATAATACATCCCCAAAGCGGCAGAGAGACACAGGCAGACAATTCCCAAGAAAAAGACCACTTTCAGTGGCAGAGTGCTATTATAAAGGATTCCATGCATGGAGTGTCTAAACAATTTTGCCCTGGAATAGGTTGATTTTCCGCAGAAACGTTCATGGTGGTCCACCGTTACGCCCCCAACCTTTTCAGTTATTTTCAGCATTAATATTCCCACGGTCGGATTAGGAGTGTATATCTGGAGAACGTTGTCTATTACATATTTTCTGATTATTCTAAAATTACTCATCTTAAGGTACGGAATTTGCTTAAATATCAAGGAAACAAGACTGAGATAAGCATGACTTCCGATATTTCTAAACAAAGAATGCTTCCTCTTTTTGGGCATGCCACAGACAACATCAAAATCGGAATTTGTGATAGCATCTATCAGTTTGGGAATTTCCTCAGGCGGGTTCTGTAAATCGTCATCCATCGTAATAACGTACCGGCCCGAGGCGAACGAAAAGCCACACATAAGGGCGTTGTGCTGGCCGAAGTTTCTCGTCAGTTTGATAATTTTTACTCTATTATCCAACTCACGAAGAGACTTCATAACCTGCCAACTGTTGTCTCCACCGCAGTCTTCTACGAGAATCAACTCATAGTCTCCATCGATATTTTCGAAGGTTTTATCGATGCGGTTGTATAATTCGCGCAGACAGTGCTCGCTTTTATAAACCGGAACGACTATTGAGTACAATGGTTTAGCCATCGCGCGAAGTATCCTCATTTTGCCTGAAACTCAACATACATCTTTTGGCTCCCTCAGCACCTTCGTTCAGGATAAGATCGAGTATAGTGACATTGTGAATAAAAGGCGGACAAAAGAGCTGACGGTATTCAGGATAACCATCATAGCTCATCCATGATACGTTGATTCCCTCGGCCGCAAAAAGAGACTCGTCCATATACGCTTTTGCAGCAGGGCCCGACAGAAACTCTGTGGCGCCGGTCTGTTTGCAAAGATGCACGACATTCTCTGTTTGGCCTTCGATTAGTTCATAATCTCCTGAGCGAGAGATTTTCGTTCTGATATCAAGTATGTTATTAATGGCAAGGATAAACGTCCGATTGATTTCGCTTAGATACGTCTCGTTGTTGCCTATATAGAGTTCTTCGAGTATTTGCTTATAGGTTTTGAAAAAAGCGGCCTTCGAATACCAATGACAGATATTTTTCCAGTGCTTAAGCCTCCAACGGTCATTGGCCGTCTGGATTTCACAGATTGTTTGGCATGGGAACTTGCAAGAGACAGGTATTGTTAGCCATTGAGTACCTTTACTGGTCTTTAACAGATTTCTGTTTCGCCAGTCTCTTACCGTGTATTGGACATGATCGTACAGAATGAATTCATCCGCCATGTTTATCAGGTCGAAATAGCCTTTCCAAGGTATGTAATTCGACTGGACCATAACTACCCGTTTCATGATGAAGTTACAGGCTCCTTCCTTTCGGCATCAGTTACCAATTGCGATACGAACATGAGGAAACTTAGTCCGAAATAAAAAAGACACATCACATTAATTTACTGCACTTTCCAAAAATAGATTATCCGGCGGCCAGTTTCCTTAGGCCGACATCATAAAGTCCTCCAGAATTCATCTCATCAATTCTCACAACAACCCATATCGGTCGTTCGGAGGCGTTGATTGAGCCATTAGCCCTATTCCATGCTGCCAAACAGGGAAAAAACGGCTAAATTTCGTTTCTCGGGGCCAAACTCCATAGAATTAGGGACGTGGAAACCGGAAGAGATATGGCTGCTTTGAGGAGTTGTTAATTCGCCTGTCAACGCAAAATAAAACGAACCCGGAGGGTCTCATATCCAGCAAATCTGTGCAAGGCCAAAATCGATGACGGTAAGCCATACAGAACTTCAACCGAATACACTTACCACACTGAATGCAACCTACTATCTGCAGAGACTTAGTAGCTCGGTCAAACTGTCGACACGGAAAGCATTCTACCACACAAAATCCCCAAACAATTAATCATTCTCTTGATCAGTATATCAGCAAGCTTTTCCGGCACATTCATTACAGAAAAGACAAGTTACTCAAAATGTCGTTTGGCAAAAGCCCTGCCTGAAGATGTCTTCAGATATTTCTCAAATTCAACTGCTTGTTTACGATTTGCGAAGGCAATGGCAGTCTTGATTTCCCATGGTATATATTTTGATGTATGCACACACTTGCCTCGGTTATGTTCTTTCACTCTTGCGTCCAGATCCTCTTTAAAGCCTGTGTAATATCTGTCTGGACATTTTATGGAACGAAGAATGTAAATATAATAATATGCCATGCCCATACAAAATGAACCGGCCTGCCGAGTCATAGCTCGGAGTATCACAAGATATTTTGAAAAACAGCCCGTCTTCGCTTACGCTACGACGCGGCATTCTTCATTCGCCTGTTCGGCGAATGAAGAATGGAGGCGGGGGGA
>CAYSLN010000211.1:2490-3958 GCA_964431825.1 uncultured Pirellulales bacterium
GTGCCATATTTTTGCACCACGACAAGAAAACACCAAGTTGAATATAAACATAAACTATTGTTAAAGAATAGTTTATGGCAAGAAGATAAAAAGTGGAGGCGGGGGGATTCGAACCCCCGTCCCGTGATGCTTCAAGACAAGCGTCTACATGCATAGTCGCTTTATTGTTTTTTCGCCTCGCCAAGCGCCAAACGACAGGCTCCTGGTTCAGCTATTTCGGAATAGTCTCGCCAGAGTCGGCCCGAAAAACCGGTCTGGCCAGTCTGCTGTTTGACGCCCTTGCCGGACCCACAGACAAAGTCAGACAGGACGGGCTGCTAATTAAGCAGCCATTCGCAACTGAGAGTTGCCAATTAAAATTTGTTGCCGGATGATTAACCAGGCCAACCGGCGTCCTGGACATGCAACTTGGCTCTCCGTCATCCGGTCGAAGCCGTTCGCCCCCGTATTTAATTTTCTAACAGTCCCGCTCCTTCGGTTAAAAAACTGCCTGTACGCGCACAGCACATTATACCACAAGCTACGTCGAACTGCAATGAAAGTTTGCCCAAACCTGCTTTTGCAAGGCTGGAAATATACTTCGGTCAGTCATAAAAAACGACTGCGTTCACGAGGTTACATGGCAGCCAAACTCAAGTATTTTGGGTGCAACCAACTGACGATAATCGTCCATGCTCATCCGTATCGCTTTTTCGTGCGTGCCGGCCTGGAACACGATATGGTCATCTTTCGCCAGGTCCTCGTCTATAATGGTGGTCATATCATATAGATTGCCGAACGGCGGCTCCGCCCCCAGTTCACAATCAGGGAAGAACTTGCCAATATCTTTTTCCTCAACCAGCTCGACTGATTTGGCACCCAACTGTTTTTTTAGTGCACGCAGGTCAATTCTGGAGCATGCCGGGAGAACACACATCATGCATTCACCATCGGCCCTGACAATGACCGGCTTAGCCACATACTTTCCCGGCTCATGCTCCTGCGCCGCCATCTGCTGTGCCGTAAAGGCAGGCTGATGCTTTGTTGTCTCGTAACTGACACCCGACTCATCTAAGAATTTTTTTACTCGCATTTGATATCTCCCCAAAAAACCGGTATTGGTTGTTTAATATATTATACAACGTTTATCTAACCACCTTTCTTCGGCTAATCAAGCTAAAAAACCTCTTATTTTAGACGGTACAAAATCTGGATTTACAGGGGCCAAGTGCACCCAACAAGGCGTTCATAAAAAACTGGCTTTTAGCCGAATTGCGGGTATAATAACTGGGCTGATAATTTTTAGCTCATAGTTCGCAGGCTACAAACTGTGAACAATAAACTAAAAACAGGAGATTTGGTATGTGTGATAAATGCGGTTGTGGAGGAGCTAACAGCACAGAGACTTTTGAAGAAAAGGTCAAAGAGGTAATTGAGTCGGTTCGGCCGGCTTTGCAGGGTCATGGGGGCGATGTTGAACTGGTGGGAG
>CAYSLN010000212.1:0-2038 GCA_964431825.1 uncultured Pirellulales bacterium
TGGCACAACCGATTTTCCACGCATCTTCCTCGTTGAGCTGATCGGGATAAACGCCCGTTATCTCTTCTCTTTTGAAAATTGCAGGATCCATAGCATAAACTTTCTTATCAAAAAAATCCCTATGGGACATTCGTTAGCTCATACAATAAAGCAGCTGCGAGTTGTCAAGTTATAATACTGGCGGTGTTTGGAATATCAACAGCCAGCCTCACTGTCTATCTGTAAGGGTTCTAAATTCTCAGACCATCTCTATGTTCATTACAAAGCGCTGCCGGACTCATCTATTGGTCATAACTTTTCCAATCAAACCGAATTAGTTTTGTGGTCATAGCGACATAATATGTAGGTCTTGCATCACTAGGTACCTGTTGATGGCAAATCAATGTGGCTGATCGAATATTTTGTCTCGGGATTTGTAAAGGATCGATCAAGAAATCAAGAGCCTTATCCATGGTATGGCTGGTACGTGAAATATCGTTAACAACTAAAACCTTTGAGTCCTTAAAGAGACCGGGCTGGACCGCTGTCCACTTATCATCAACCTTAATGTGAGTCCCGCCGAGGGCATTGTCTTTTTTCTGCTGTGGGACCATATAGAGTAATAGCACAGGAGTTGGGTCAAGCCGATTCCCCAAGAAACGCCGAGAGAGCCATTCTGCTATCATCATGCCACCTGGGCAAACTGCGACAATGACATCCGGCTTAAAATCAGCCTCTTGAATCTTTTCAGCCAGTAGTTGAGTCATCAAAAATTCCTCATTAACAGACACGTGCTCTCTGTCGATTACTGCATCCCGGAGTTTTTTTAGCAACTCGGTTTGTTGAATTGTACCTAGAGCTTTTTGGATAACCCACGTAAGTAAAGCGCCAATGACAATACTCGCAAACGCAATCAATAAAGCAGTCCATATCACCATAACGATATTCCTTTAATAGAGACTTGCGAAAGACATTGAGATTCCTCAACACATTCACTACATTCTAATAAGTTAGGCCCTTGGAGCTTTAAGTATTTTCCTTATATTGTTCATAATTGCCCTGCCCTTGGACAGGAGTTGTTCTTTTCTCTCGATCAGATTTGATTCTGTAACTGAGCCGTCATGAAGCTGAATATGAAAGCGGAGTGCATTCCCGGTCCCTGATGGCCTGATTGTGACATGCTGAAGTTTTTCCTCGTCGAAAAAGAAACGCACGCCTTCGTCCGGAAACTGAAAGTCGTATGTCGGCGGATAAATAATATCATATTTGCCGGTTCGATAGATACAAGCCGATTTCACAGGAAAACCCGCAATCTCTAAGTCACCACTTAAGGCGAGCTGGAAATAACCAAGAGCCCTGCGCAGAATCGCTTTCTTAAGTCGATCTCCCTCGATGCCGGGATATTCACCGTCAAGCGGGTCTGGTTCATAAAGGTTCACAAATAGACCAATATCCGGGTCGAGGTATATGTGTTTGTCGAGGAGTTTAATGAGTGTAGTTCCCTTTTCTTTGGCCCAGGCAGTAATTTCTGCAATCAGTAAAGCAGCAAACGTCCCGTCCTTATCACGAACATGGCCACCGGCTCCAAGGGACCTTTTGTCTGGAGGAGGACCACCCAAAATGGAAAAGCCATTGCTTTGCTCCATTGCTGCAACGTTGATAGAGCGCTTGACATTTTCCATACCCTGACAGTCGCATACAAATGGGTGACAAAGATCGGAGTATGTCTGGTCCCGGCCATCAACAAGATGTAGAATTTGGTCCACCTTACTATCCCAAACGTCACGTGTGGACGCCGCCAATGAAGCGAAACCTACCCAGGATCTGACTACTCCAAGGCCGTGTTTTCGAGCCAGACGAGTTATGCTGTCTGAGGTTGTGTGAGACAAAGTTACGAATTTTTTGTCTGCGTCCTTGACCTCGCCATTTTTTTCAATGTCTATATGAAGTCGGTACCAGAGGACAAGTGCCCACATGTCATCGGCCGGAAGAAGGTAATAATCCTTGCCGCCATGGAGATGGCGTTGGTTTTCGGGTACTTTGACAACAACGCCACAGC
>CAYSLN010000212.1:2048-3906 GCA_964431825.1 uncultured Pirellulales bacterium
CGGGGTCAGTCCCTATAAGAACATCTGTATCGTCAAATTTACCGGGATACTCGCTTTTGAACGCCTCAACAGCAATTTTGGCTGCCCGAGGATCCCCCGGGTCCGGCTGCTGTTCACGCCCCGGCTCGCTGCAGAAAGAAGGGAACAATCCATTGAGATCATTCAATCCATTGTGCGTTATTGGTTTGACATCGGTGAATCCAACCTCTCTCAAGAGCCTGGGAACAGCAACGTTGCCTGAGCCATGAAAGGCACAGTAGGCAATCCTTAGTGGCTCCGGTGAGGATTTCTGGCGATCCCCAAGATTTTGCATGAGCAAAAAGCTCTTCACATGGTCTCGGTGTTTTTTGTGCATATTTATAAGAAAGTCGTCCTTACCTGCATAATCAAACCCGGGAACTGGCTCATGTCCTCCAAGGAACCATAGCTTGCCATCAGCCGCTTCGCTAAAAGGGCAAAGCTTAATCTGCTTGGGCTCCGAAGTTGCAATGTATTTCTCATACATTTCATCTCGCTCTTCTGGATCGAATTGCGAGCCGTTGCTGCATGATAGCTTGTAACCGTTATATCGATAATCGTTATGACTGGCGGAGATGAGAATACCAACATCCGCCTTGACTGACTCATTGGGAATAGCAAAAGTCGCTTCAGGATATGGACAGGGTGCGTCGAAGAAGTACACAGTATAATTATAAGCCAGAAATAATTGAGCAACAAGCGCAGCTAAGTCATACCCTCTGATACGGCTATCGTACCCTATAACTACTTTCGTGAATGGAGGTTGCTGGTCTTTGCCAAATCGAGCCACACCCACTGAGGTCAGCAAGAAGACCAAGTCGTTGATCATATTTGGACCCTTAAGTATAGGTGTGTCTATTCCCTCGTCTTTTAATCGAATAATGTGATTCTTATCAAATGCCATCAGGCCCCGTATCCCGCCTGTGCCAAAACGGACAGACTGGCGAAAGGCATTCACAACATTTTCCCATTTCTTGCTCTCCTCCTCTTTATCCTTACTCTCCTTGTTGATTGCATCGCATATCCCTTTTTTGAGACGTGGTAGATTTTTGTCGATATACGGGTCTTTCAGCCAATGTTCTAGGTTGGGAAAAGTGTGGTTCTTAGCTTCTTTATATAGTTGTTGGTCAATACGGCCATCTTTCAGTGCATCTTTTAGATAGTCAGATATCTTGGCGTTTGCTTCTTTGATCACTGAGGTCATATTCTTATCAACTGTTGGTTTACTATCTTCCACTTGAACCTCATTAACACTACCTTTGAAATGGTAACCATTTTCTTCAAGATAAAATCTTTGTATGCCACCATTTGGAGCATTGAATTTAATGAAATGACGTCCTTCTTTGTCTGTGTAGACAGGATCAACTAGACCGTTGAACTCTTCGTCTCGATAGAGTTGTATTTCAGCCTCAAGCTCCTGCATCGAGATACCAAAATACTCTGGCCCAAGTTTTTGGACGATTTCAGATTTTTTAGGGCCGTTTCTGTTGCCTACAAAACTCATTTTATACTATCCTTTTTCAGAACAATTGTATTTCTTAATCCGTTCCGGGCTTTTGCCTCGTAACCTCCTGATCTTTGTAGTAAATCTTCAGTTGTTATCCAATAACCCAACTTAGCTTACAGCTCCGATTATTGATATGTTAATATATTACGCGTTGGCTTCTCTGTCAAGTTTTTTGACTTTCGTTATTGGGATGTGGAACGTTCTGTGTGGAATACTATTATTTGGCCATATAAGTCAGGTACAGGCCGCAGAGGATAACTGCCAGCCCGCATATACTCTTTATTATGGTCGTGGCTTTGGACTTCTCGTTCCAATTCATATAGCGCTGAACGA
>CAYSLN010000213.1:0-3887 GCA_964431825.1 uncultured Pirellulales bacterium
GCTGGTACGTTCAGGTAGTCGGAGGTGACGGTAATGATATGGCGGCGTTCGAGAAAGCTCTGGAAAACGCAAAGAAAAAGAAGGGACAGCCATCGATTATAAATCTCCGGACGCATATTGCCTATGGTAGTCCGAATAAGCAGGATACGGCTGAAGCGCACGGCGCTCCTTTAGGGGAGGATGAAATCAGGTTGATTAAGGAAAAATTCGGGTGGGACCCTGAAAAGAGCTTCCATGTTCCGGAAGAGGTGCTGGCTCATACGCGCAAAGTTGTGGAGAAAGGCAAAGAGGCACAAGGGGCGTGGGAGAAGATGTTTGCCGACTATGCCAAGAAGTATCCGGAGCTGGCTAAGCAGTTCCGTGATGCGGCGACGGGGAAGCTTGCTGTCAATCTCGATGAGCTTTTACCGAAGTTCGAGCCTGGTAGTTCTGTTGCGACGCGCAAAGCGTCGGGGAAGGTGCTCGATACTCTGATGCCGAAACTGCCGCTGGTCATGGGTGGGTCGGCGGATTTGACGCCTTCAAACAATACTCGATTTTCGGAGGCAAAGGACTTTCAAAAAGATGCTCGCGACGGCAGATACATTCGCTACGGGGTAAGAGAGCACGCGATGGGGGCAATGATGAACGGGATTTCCGTAAGCGGGCTGGTCAGAGCATACGGCGGGACATTTCTGGTCTTCTGCGATTATATGCGGGCTGCGATTCGCGTAGCGGCACTTTCAAAGTATCCGACGATATTTGTGTTCACTCACGATAGTATTGGCATCGGGGAAGATGGTCCGACGCATCAGCCGGTGGAACATTTAGCAGCACTGAGGGCGATACCAAATTTGTTAGTGCTGCGACCTGCGGATGCCAACGAAACTGCTCAGGCATGGAAGTTCGCACTGGAGTATCGGGAGGGGCCGGTTGCTCTACTTTTCACGCGACAGGGACTGCCTGTTCTGGACCAGGACAAGTACAGTTCTGCAGCGAATCTTGGCAAGGGTGCGTATGTTCTGTCAGGTGCGGATAAACCTGAGGTGCTGCTTTTAGCGAGTGGCTCGGAGGTTTGCATTGCGCTGGGTGCGGCAGAGAAGCTTGCAGCCGAGGAGATTAGCGTACATGTAGTCAGCATGCCCTGCTGGGAGCTATTTGATAAACAAAGCCAAGAGTACAAGAATTCGGTTATTCCACCGAGTGTTAAGGCACGGGTCGGCATTGAGGCAGGGGTTGAACTCGGCTGGCACAAATGGCTGGGCGAAAAAGGAGCCTTTATTGGGATGTCTTCATTCGGAGCATCTGCACCCGGTAAGGTGTGTTTCGAGAAGTTCGGTATTACGGTTGATAATGTAGTAAAGGTAGCTAAAAAAATGATTAATGGCTGCTAATCAGCTGGGCTTTGAAAAAAATTTAGGCAATAAGAGGGAGCTGCATCAATATTTTAGGTCCCGGGGAGAAATAATGTCTGAGTCATTCATCAAAGAATTTGTATCTACCAAAACGCACGCAACTGCTTATAATGCAAGGGGATTATATAGTAAGGGGGTTTGAAATTTGATAATGAGCTGAGAGGGAGAAAATTTTCTTAAAAAAATAAAAAAGGTTCTTGCTAAATAGGATTTACTACTATATAGTATCATATCCGACATAGATAGTAAGGGCCGGCTGGGAGGGGGATGTGTGAAAGATGCAGAAAAAAACTGTATTTTTTAAGTGAGAGGCCACTTTATGCCAAGTAAGCGAGGTTGTAAAAGCAGGAAAATTAAGGAAAAGACAGATGCTTTTCATCTAAGCTGCCGCAAAGCAGGGCTTAGGATTACGCCTCAGCGGACGGCGGTTTACATGGCTCTGCTTGAATCTGGTGAACATCCTTCGGCTGATATGGTTTTTCGCAAAGTAAGAGGGGTATTTCCCGCTATATCACTGGATACGGTGAACAGAACGCTACTGACTTTGAGTGAGATTGGAGCAGCATTTGTCGTCGAGGGTTCGGGCGATGCCAAGAGGTTTGACGGTAATCTGGAGAACCATCAGCATTTTAAGTGCATAAGGTGCAAAAGAATTATTGATTTTTATCATGAGCCGTTCGACAATGTTTCTGTCCCAAAGAACATCAGCAAGCGGTTTACCGTGTTGAAGAAGACGGTATATCTGGAGGGTCTCTGTGATTTATGTAGAAAAGAAACCAATTCGTAAGATTTTACTGTAAAAATGTCAACCATTTATGTGAAAGGAGGTTGTCAATGAGTCTTAAAGGTACACAAACTGAAAAAAATCTGCTGGCGGCATTTGCAGGTGAGTCTCAGGCGAGGAACCGTTATACGTATTTTGCCAGCCAGGCCAAAAAAGAGGGTTACGAACAGATAGCTGCCATATTTACCGAGACAGCAGACCAGGAAAAAGAGCACGCCAAGCGCGAGTTCAAGTTTTTAGAAGGTGGTGAGGTGGAAGTCACGGCGGCGTTCCCGGCGGGTGTCATTGGTACTACGCTTGAGAACTTAAAGGCAGCAGCGGCAGGTGAGCATTACGAGAACACTGAGATGTATCCGGATTTTGCAAAGGTAGCAGACAAAGAAGGATTTGCTGAGATTGCTACGGTTTTCATGAAGATAGCCATTGCTGAGAAACGGCACGAGGACAGATACGTTGCCTTGGCCAAGAATATAACCAATGGTAAAATCTTCAAACGCGAGAAGCCGGAAAGGTGGGTCTGCAGGAATTGTGGTTATGTCCACGAAGGTCCCGAAGCACCACAAGCGTGTCCGGCATGTGCACACCCACAAAGCTATTATGAACTGGAAGCAGCCAACTACTAAATAAAATAAGGGCACCGAAAATGATAAAGATAAAGAGAAAAAAACTGGTGTTATACAGTGTTTTTGTGTCGGCGATTATATTTGCATCAATGGCGTATTCGCACTGTCAGATACCTTGCGGCATATACGACGACCAGATGCGATTCGATATGATTGCCGAGCACATTACGACGATTGAGAAATCGATGAAGCTGATAACGGAGCTATCCAGTCAAGACAAACCAAATATGAACCAGTTTGTTCGCTGGATTAATAACAAGGATGACCATGCCGACGAAATCGGCCATATAGTAAGCTACTATTTTATGGCCCAGCGGGTCAAGCCGGCAGAGAAAAGCAACATGGAAGAGTACAACGATTACGTCAACAAGTTGACTTTGCTCCATCAGATGCTTTTCTATTCGATGAAAGCCAAGCAAACGACCGAGCTGGAAAACGTTGAGAAAATGAGGTCTTTGCTGGACGAGTTTCATAAGGTATATTACGGAAAGACAGAGGCGGACGAGCACAAACACTGATAGCAAGGAGGTGGAGTTATGGGAGACAAAAAAGCCAGAGTAACAATGAAAGGCAATCCTCTTACCTTAGTTGGTAACGAGGTCAAGGTCGGCGATACAGCTCCGGATGTGGAAGTATTAGCCAACGATTTGTCAGCGGTTAAACTTTCGAGCTTTCGGGGAAAGGTTTGTTTGATATGCTCAGTGCCTTCGCTGGACACATCTGTGTGTGACAGGGAGACCAGAAAGTTCAACGAACAGGCCGCTTCGCTGGGTGACGATGTGGTGGTGCTGACAATCAGCATGGATTTGCCCTTCGCTCAGAAGCGATGGTGTGCGGCGGCGGGGATTGAAAATGTGCAGACTCTCTCGGACCATCGCGAGGGGGCATTCGGCAAGGCCTTCGGTGTCTTAATCGAAGAGCTGAGACTCTTGGCGAGAGCGGTATTCGTGGTGAACAAAGAAGGAATTGTTCGGTATATTGAAATAGTCAGTGAGCTGACAAATGAGCCGGATTATAAGGCAGCGTTGAAGGCAGCAAAAGAAACGCTGTGACAGGGATGAAACAACTCAAGTCAAATATCTATGC
>CAYSLN010000214.1:0-3883 GCA_964431825.1 uncultured Pirellulales bacterium
ACCTGCATGTTGAAGATTCGGCACCGGAGGATTTGCCAAAGTAAGTTTGCCGAGGGAAAGAGTGCTTATTAGTAAGGCCGGGCTTTTTAGCTCGGCCTTTTTTATGCGTTTCTGTGCCTACAGAACCCCACAATCCATCGGTTAAAAATCTATTGCAAAGCCTCTTTTTGATGTTATAATACCTGCCTGTCGAGCGTGGGGTGTGTCACGAAATACGATGTATGAATAAGGAGAATAGAGCTATGGAGCCGATTACAGAGGGGGAAATCAGTTTATTTGCTGATAGTTTGCCGTCCATGGATGACATAAAAAAACTGAGCTGTTCCGTTCATTCCAGCGAGGCTGACCAGTTAAAATTCGCTGAGCAATTAGAGGCAAATATGAACAGGACCTCGCCGAAAGCTCGTTTAGGCGTAGGAATCGGCCTTTACATCCTCGACAGGAACTCCGAAGCAGCAGAGAAGCTCGAAAAGGCGGAAGACTGCAAAGAAAAATTTATATTTCTGGCCTTTGCGCTTCGACGAATGGGCAAGTTCGCCGAGGCGGTCGAGAACCTGCAAAAGAGCCTTGACTATGAGGCTGACGCTCTGAACGTGAGTCTGGAGAAGGCTGCCACATATCGTCATGCATCAGATTATGATGCCGCGTCCAAGGAATTGAAGGCCTGTGCAAATTTTGAGAATATAAGTGCAGAGTATCACTATCAGTTCGCCCGCCTTCAGGAAGTTCAGGGGCTCTATGAACCGGCGATGGATAATTATAAGATAGCGCTGGAACTGGCCCCGGACCACCAAAGAGCTCTTTTTCACTTTGCTTATCGTTGCGATTTGTCCGGCGAAGAAGAGGCGGCAATCGATTACTATAAGCAAATTGTCTTAAGCTCTCCGGCTTACGTGAGCGCCCTGTTGAATTTAGCTGTGCTTTATGAAGATATGGGCCTGTTCGATAAGGCAGCTCAATGCGTCGACAAGGTTCTGCAGTCCCATCCCAATCACCAAAGAGCAATCCTGTTTAAGAAGGACATCGAAAGCTCGAAAACGATGTTCTATGATGAGGAAAAAGAGAAGAAGAAAACCCGCAAGCATCAGATTCTCGAAACTCCAATCTCTGATTTTGAACTGTCGGTGCGCAGTAGAAACTGTCTGAGGAAAATGAACATTGAAACTCTCGGGGACCTCTTGAATATTAGTGAAGCAGAACTGCTGTCTTATAAGAACTTCGGAGAAACCTCCCTTACAGAAATCAAGGCCATTCTCGATCCGAGAGGATTGCACCTTGGTATGGCACTGGAGGAGGAAAAGTTTCCTTCAGAAGGAATTTCTGATGCCGGTGCCATAGAAGACCAGGGGCTTCTGAACAAATCTGTGGACGACTTCCAATTGTCGGTACGCGTTCGAAAGGGTCTTCAAAAGCTCAATATTCACACAATCGGTGATTTGATACGTACTACGGAGGCCGAACTTCTCGGCTGTAAGAACTTCGGCGTGACGAGCTTGAACGAGATTAAAAAGGCCCTTGGCAATATTGGATTATCGCTTCGAAGCCTGGATTAGAGAAAAGCGGGAAACGAAAAAAGCTATAATTTGAAACCTAAAAGCTGGATACGAGATACGAGATACGAGCGAGGTAAACTTTTGTCGTCGGAGGTTTCCAAACGGGCCCAATCGAGATCCCGGGTTTGCAAATTCACGCCCTTTTTGTTTTTGCTGTTTTTGTTGACAATTCATAATGGCTGCAAGCCAAAGCGGCTTGTAAGGCCCACGCCGCAAATGGATATCCAGCCGAACTTCTGGGTAAGGGTGCTGCTTCTTAATAACGTAACCGATTGTACGCTTAAAGCCACCTCGTCCTTCAGAGTTATCAGCGATGAGGCAGACTTTCAGAGACAAGCCGGGCAGATGCATTTTAAACGCCCCCACGCACCTATGAAGGTAGAGATATCCGCCGGCAGGATTACTATTTCTGACCGGGCCTTTGCGAATAGTGAAATAATTATTTGCCCTGATGCCCCCCACATCTTTAGTCTGAACGGCGACGATTATCGTGGAAGACTAAAGCTTATAATCAATTCTGATGGCAAGTCTTTCGATGCGGTTAATCTCGTTCCGCTTGAGCCGTACCTGGCCGGCGTGGTTGGTGCCGAAATGCCCGACTATTGGAAGCCCGAGGCACTGAAGGCTCAGGCGATTGCCGCAAGAACCTATTGTTTGTATATCAAAGACCACTTCGGTGGCAGGCGCAGCTGGGACGTAAGCAAGACACAGGCAAGCCAGGTTTACCGTGGTGTAAAAGCTGAATCGAAGCAGATTTGGAGTGCAGTTGATCAAACGTACGGTCAGGTCCTGGTCTGCGAGCATTCTGATGGCATTGAAGATATCTTCCCCACTTATTACAGTGCAGTCTGCGGCGGTCACACAGAAGACAGCAGCCGTGTATTCGGCGATTCTTTTAAATCGCTCGTTGGTACTGCCTGTCCCTATTGCAAGGATGTAGCGAAGCTGAATTTGTTTTTCTGGCCTATGGTTAGTTTCGATGATAGCACTGTCACGGCCAAACTGTTACAGAGGTATCCGAAGCTAAAAGAGCTTGGAGAAATTAAAAGTATCATTCCAGTTGAGAAAAGCGACTACGGGAATTTTTCTCGACTGACCAAGATTAAACTCGTTGGCTCAGCTGGCAAGAGCGACTTTCTCCGAGCCGAGGATTTTCGGCTGTCAATTGATTCGACGGGCCTGAAGATAAAAAGCACGAGTTGTCGTGTGGTCAAATGGGGGCAGGGATGGGCGTTTATATCGGGCAGAGGCTGGGGTCACGGCGTGGGGATGTGTCAGTACGGTGCTCAGGGTATGGCAAAAGAAGGCAAAACCGCAGAGCAGATACTGTACCATTACTACCCTGACTCCAGGATTGTGAGCGTCTATTGAAATGAGTAGCTTTGAAGTCCGGCATACAGACGGTGGTTCTGCAGCGAGACAAAGTGTTCTGACGACATCACACGGAGAGGTCGAAACTCCTGCTTTTATGCCGGTTGGTACTGCCGGTGCAGTAAAGGGAATCACACCCCAACAGCTTAAAGAATCCGGCGCTGAGATTATTTTGGCCAATACCTACCATTTGATTCTAAGGCCCGGAGTCGATGTGGTTGAAAAGCTCGGCGGACTGCACAAGCTTATGGCCTGGGACCGGCCGATACTTACCGACAGCGGTGGATATCAGGTGTTCTCGCTTAGCTCACTGACAAAAATCGACGATGACGGTGTCGAATTTGCCAGTCATGTGGACGGTGCAAAAATATACTTGAATGCCGAAATCGCAATTAAAATCCAGAATCGATTGGCTGCGGATATAATAATGTGCTTCGACCAGTGCACGCCATTTCCCGCGGACCCGGCGCAGCTTAAAAAGGCTGTCGAAAGAACCATCCGCTGGGCCAGGTGTGCCAAAGAAACACACAATAACCCGAACCAATTACTTTTTGCCATCGTTCAGGGTGGAACAGACCCGGAGCTGCGGACATATTGCGTATCGGAACTTGTCAAAGTGGGTTTTGACGGATACGCCATCGGCGGGTTAAGTGTAGGTGAAGGACACGACAATATGATAAAGACGACGACTCATACAGCTCAGCATTTGCCGGAGGATAAACCTCGTTACCTTATGGGCGTTGGCACGCCGGCCGATATCATTGCCGCCGTCGGGGCCGGTATAGATATGTTCGATTGCGTCCTGCCGACCAGGAATGGACGAAACGCCTTTGCATTTACGGAAGATGGACCGCTGCGGTTGAGAAACAATGCACACATAAGCGATGCCGAACCGGTTGAATCCGCCTGTGATTGTTACTGCTGCAGAAACTTCAGCCGGGCCAGCTTGAGGCATTTCT
>CAYSLN010000215.1:0-3883 GCA_964431825.1 uncultured Pirellulales bacterium
TCAATTTCCCTTTGCGACACAGCCGCTTTTCTTTGTATAAATAAACTAGGCGAATCTGTACATGGCGCTTTGGCTACTCCCGATTGGGCCAGCTATGGCCAAACATATCGGCCAGCAGCTGCTGGATTTTGCTGTCCTTGTCCAACTGGGCCCTGTCCAGGACATTCTGCAATTCGCCTTTGTCAAACCACAGGCCATCACCTCTGCGGCATTTGTCTATAAGCAGGGTGGGCTGTGAAGCACCAACGATTATTTTAAGCATTTTTTTGTCACAGATAGGACACCTTCGGGTCTTTTCAGTGGAGGTATGGTCGACATCGAAGGAACCGAGCAATTGCCTGGCCTTTTCAGGCTCGCCCATCAGAAGTTCCAGTTCGCCGGCATCGAGCCAGATACCACCGCAGTCGGTGCAGTGGTCGATTTCAACTTCGGCAAGTTCAAGCGTAATCATCACGTTTTTGCAAACCGGACAATCCATAAGAATTCTCAGCTTGTCTGTAAACAGAATCCAAATTGTTGGGTAATATTACATTTACTTGCCTGTGACGTCAAGAAAAAGACTTTTGGCAATTTATTAAAGGTGATTTTGGTAATCGCCGGTTAAGCAGCAGCTATTGTATCGGTTATCGTCTGACTGTTTATGTTAAAAATGGGGGAAGAATGGGCCTTGAGATTTCTGGGGTGGTGAGCCGATATCAATAAATGAACGTAAAATATTTATCCTTGACGACAGAAGTAATAACATTTAGCGTATAGCGTACAGAAGAGACTGACAGGAAAAATATAAAGCTGAAAGTGCAAAGCCAAAGTAAAAGCCTAAAAGCTGTTTTGGCGGATTTTAAGCACTGTCCCTGCAGTGACGGGCTATTTCCAATTAAGGGTGTCGGATTATGATAGTTGACTGTCATACACATGTAAATTTCCCGGCTGGCGATGCCGAAGCCTCCAAGCACCTGGAGGCAACAGAAACTGTAGATGCCTGCATAGTGTTAGCCGTTGCAGATGAACCAAGCGATGAGGTCAATAAGAAATTATCCGAGTATGTGAATAAACATAAACAAAAAATGGTTGGTTTTGCGGTTGTAGAGCCAACAAAAGATAAAATCAGTACAAAAAACCTAGCATCTGTGACCGAGAAGCTAAAACTCAAAGGGGTGGTTTTATATTGCTCGGTGTGTGGTTTTCACCCGACGCACAGCAGAGCGATGCGGTTTTATAAATTGGCACAAGAGCTTGGTCTTCCTGTTTTCTTTCATAACAGTGGCCATCTTGGCACAGATGCTGTTTTAAGCTATGCCCAACCATATCTCCTGGATGAGGTTGCCAGGGAGTTTGCCGATTTGAAAATTATCATCGGTAGTATGGGTTTGCCCTTTGTTGAGCAAACGTTGTCGATGCTGGACAAGCACAAAAATGTATATGCGGATTTGACCATTCGACCGAGTAGTGTCTGGCAAACTTACAACATTGTGACAGCAGCGCATGAGTGGGGAGTGATGGATAAGCTGCTGTTCGGCAGTGGATTCCCATCAGGTAACGCAGGGCAGTGTATAGAGACACTGCTTGGTTTTAACATGCTTTTGGCTGATACAAATCTGCCGAACGTTCCACGAGTCCGTATTCGAAATATCATTGAACGCAATACACTGGAATTGCTGGGCATAGAACACAAGGACATAAAACCACGAGAGCACGAAACACACCTGTGCGAACAAGGACAACAGGAAAAATAACTGGTGATGGCTGAGCTTCTTGAAGAGCAAAGAGAAAGCTGGGGGACACGTGGGGGATTTATCCTGGCTGCAATTGGGTCGGCGGTTGGTTTGGGCAATCTTTGGGGGTTTCCTTACAAACTTTACAGCTTCGGCGGCGGGGCATTTCTGATTCCATATATCATCGCTCTGTTTTTGGTCGGCATCCCTATAATGATTCTCGAATTTAGTATCGGCCATTATACTCAGCGAGCAGCACCTGATGCCTTTAAGCGCGTACACAAGCGATTTGAGATGGTCGGCTGGTGGGGAATTATTCTTGCTTTTGTAATAATCACGTATTACCCGGTGATTCTCGCGTATTGTTTTAGCTTTCTGTGGTACAGTATCGTCGGAATCTTTACCGGCGGTGAACTGCCCTGGGCGGGTGAAGGATTAGAAGGGGTCGAGAACGCCAAGCTCTTTTTCAACGAGACATATCTGGGCAAGACCGAAGGCCCGCATCTGGGCGCTATTCGCTGGAATATTGTGTGGCCGCTGCTTATTACCTGGGCGTCGATGTACTTTTGCATATTCAGAGGTGTACGCCTCGTTGGCAAGATAGTCTGGCTTACAGTTCCACTGCCGTGGCTGATGCTGCTTATCCTTACGGTGCGGGGCCTGACTCTCGAAGGAAGTATGCAGGGCCTGGCATACTATCTCGACCCTGTATGGTCTGAATTGGCAAAGCCAATTACGTGGCGATACGCATTCGGTCAGGTATTCTTCTCACTGAGTCTCGCATACGGCGTTATGGTTACCTATGCCAGCTTCCTTCACAGAAAAAGCGACCTTAATAATAATGCAGGTATCATAAGCATTGCGGACTTTGCAACGAGTTTCGTAGCGGGACTAGCGGTGTTTGCTACGCTGGGAGGAATGGCTTTTGTGACTCAGCAGGCGGGCAATCCGGTTGCGGTTGAAAAAGTGGCGGAAAAAGGGGCTTCGTTAGCTTTTGTGGCGTTTCCTTATGCACTGGCGCAATTGCCCTATTCGGCGTGGTTTAGCTTTGTTTTCTTTTTTGCACTTGTGACGCTGGGTGTCGACTCGGCCTTTTCGATGACCGAATCAATCCTGGCGAGCATTGTCGACAAAACCGGGTGGCGCAGGAGCATTGTTCTGCCCGCGATGAGCATCGTTGGTTTTCTGTTCGGCCTGATTTATATCACGGAGGGAGGATTTAACTGGCTCGGCACCATTGATGGATTTGTCAACGGCACCTGGGGCATAGCGTTTATGGGTCTGCTGGAATGTGTGGTTTTGGGCTGGCTGTGGCGCATAGATATACTCCGCCGACATGCCAACAGCCGAAGCGACTGGGCGCTGGGCAAATGGTGGGATTATTTGATACGCCTGGTGATTCCGGTTGTCCTTGGCACACTTTTCTTCTGGCAGCTTTTTGATGACATCAGCGGAGAAGGATTCCTGAGGACGCCCGAAGGAGAGTGGATATTATCAAATTGCGTAGGGCTGGCAATTGTGGCTTTAGTACCTGTTGTGGCTGTTATCTTCAGCTTTGCCAAAGGCCGTACAGACATCAAAGAGCCAGAGCGGTTCGAGCAAAAGCCGGTTATCGAGGGCAAACGTGAAGGGGCAATCGCACTTTTTGTGGCGGTGGTCATCGCAGTTTTGCTCATTCTCTGGCTTACGGTACCAATGTCACATATAGCAAAACAGGTCATCCTCTGGCTGTCTCTGGCTGGCGGGGTGGTTGCGATGCTGCTGAGCAACTATGTTCTGGATAAATACCATACATCCACAAGCCGGGCATCCTGGCTGGCAAGATGGGCTGGGATAACAGCAGCGATGGGTGTCAGCGCATCTATTGCGATAATTTTGATTGGTCTGGGGGGACACAAGCAAATCGATGAAATGGTCGCTCCTGTTCACCATGAACTAAGCGGCATCTCTTATATTATCCTTGCCGTCGTGTTCCTGATTATCATAGGCGGCCTGGCGTGGTGTTTCTACCGAGCTTTGGCTGCAGCCAATAAAGATACAGGACCTCAGTATCCTGACGAGGTCGGAGATGAAAGAGAGGAAATTTAATTCAAAACAGAGTATAATCAGTTAAGAAGGCCGGAGTGGCGGAATTGGCAGACGCGCGGGATTCAAAATCCCGTCCTGGCAAC
>CAYSLN010000216.1:0-3881 GCA_964431825.1 uncultured Pirellulales bacterium
AAAGGGCTTGAGAGATGAAATGAGATAGAAAAATATGATGGCGACTTAAGATTATGATAAAAACCTCTCAAACCCGCCTATCTCTATATTACTCATGTTAGCACATGACAATATCCTTGTCAAGTTAATTCCACTAAATTTTCCGACTGCCCAATCTTTCCCGGCTCCGCCGGACTCAACCGGCGAGATACAAGATACTAGATGCGAGATACAAATCCTGCCTTCGGCTTACGTACTGTACGTTTCCTCATTGCTTGCCCCATAATAAAAAATCATCCCTTTGGGATTCCGCAATTTTGCACTTTAAACTTTAAGCTTTAAATTTCTTACGCGGCCTCCGACAGCTCGCCCTGTAGGCACAATCTATCGATTGCAACCATCCGACATCACTTGTCCGCCATAGCCGATTCCTCAGTAGCCTTAGCAAAGAAGGTAGCTTCGGCGACGGCGGAACTATCCAGCTTCGTAGCATTAAAAAGCTCGTAGTCATTCGACTATGGCTCGTTTTAAGATCTGTTATGAGTCAGAGCGTGAGAAGACCTAATAGTCATTCGACTATGATATTTCGTTTCCCCAGTCTTTCACCAGCCGGAGCGTGAAAAATCCTCATAGTCATTTGACTATGCATCCGATACTTTACCGCCGATTAACGCCTGTCATAGCTTCAGCGAAGACGCAAGCCCCAGCGACGGCGGAACCATCCAGCATCTACCATCTACCATCCAGCGTCCACTATCCAGCTTCGTAATATGAAAATCCTCGTAGTCATTCGACTATGCCTCATTTTAGGAACTGCTATGAGTCGGAGCGTGAGAAGACCTAATAGTCATTCGACTATGATATTTCGTTTCCCCAGTCTTTCACCAGCCGGAGCGTGAAAAATCCTCATAGTCATTTGACTATGCATCCGATACTTTACCGCCGATTAACGCCTGTCATAGCTTCAGCGAAGACGCAAGCCCCAGCGACGGCGGAACCATCCAGCATCTACCATCTACCATCCAGCGTCCACTATCCAGCTTCGTAATATGAAAATCCTCGTAGTCATTCGACTATCTGCAGCTATCATCACACTTGGTTAATCTGTGCAATCCTTGGCTAAAACTTCAATCAAAAGCACAGCAACCTGCACACCAAAAACGGCTAATTCCAAAAAAAATTTTACTCCTTTTTTCACATCGAGTTACGAAAATCGGCAATCGCCGATCAAGAACCTTTTTCACACCAACCGCGCATGTCCGCCCCATTATGAGGGAACGTCTGTTCTCGAAACGTCCTTTGACAAGTTAATATCGCCCATCCGCTTTGAAAAGCCCCCACGGCGTTTGAGCGGGGTAAAATCAATCAAAATTGCCAAATTATGCAAAACAAAGCCAATTTACAAAAAGTCAAAATGTTTATAACCTCAATAAATACAATGAATTACAACGATAACTTGACGATGGACTCTTGGTCAAAACAAACCCAATCAAACCCAAATGCTGTTAGGCATGGCTTACGCCACAAAGCCGAATTTTGGCTTTTGTCTTTGTACTTTTTGCTTATAATAAGCCAATTGACCAGCGTTAAATGATTAAGGATTGTCGGCCATGGGAAAATGTAATTTATACCTTCTGATTATCGTCGGTTTAATCGCGAGTCTGTTACTCAGTGGCTGCGTTGAACGCAAGCTGACAATCAATACCCAGCCGCAGGGAGCACTGGTTGTACTAAACGATGAGGAAATAGGCACCTCGCCCGTTACAGTTTCTTTCAAATGGTATGGCGATTATTGCGTCAGAATCAACAAGGAAGGCTACGAAATCCTAAATACACACCGCGAGCTTAAAGGGCCGTGGTACGATGCGTTTCCGTTCGATTTCTTCGCACAGATAATCAATCCAAACAGAATCGTAGATTCATACGAATGGACATTTGAACTTGCTCTGCAGAAACAGCTAAACAGAGAAGAGTTAATCCAAAACGCTGAGGAGCTCAAAAAACAGCTTTTAACGACAGAATCCCCTGATTGAGGGGGGGTGGCGATTTCGAAGCTGTAAAGTACCAAGACAACCGATTAAATTGAGGAAGCTGCATTTGAAACTAAAGGTTCACACACAGATTCTTGCTGCAATTGTTTTGGGGGTATTGACGGGATTAGTGCTGGGGGAGAAAACCACCCATCTTAAAATCGTCGGAGACATGTTCATTCGGCTGCTAAGGATGATTATTATACCATTGATCTTAGCATCGATGGTAACCGGTATCGTTAGTCTCGGCGATATTCGCAGGTTAGGCAGATTAGGTCTAAAAACATTTTTGTACTATATGGCCACGACAATCCTGGCTGTAAGTGTGGGGCTCGTGTTAGTGAACCTGACCGAGCCTGGCGTCAGCGTGGATATGGGTGTCGAATCGTCTGCGGATTTATCCGGCCACGAGGCGGTCTCTATTGTTTCGGTTATTGAGAATATAGTCCCGGAAAACCTGTTCGAAGCGATGGCGAAAGACAAGGTATTGTCCATTATATTCTTTTCTTTGCTTCTCGGCGTTGCCATCAGCAGTATCGGTGAAAAAGGCAAGCTATTGGTCACTTTTTTCGAGAGTTTCAATGCGGTTATGATGAAGATAACAAGCTGGATTATGCATTTGGCGCCTTTAGGGGTGTTTGCATTGATGGCCTATACTATCGGTACAATGGGTCTGTCGGTGGTCAGGCCTTTGGCAATGTATATGGCAACGGTTATCATTGGCTTGAGTATTCACGGCTTTATAACACTGCCGCTTCTGGTTGGCATTTTTGGCAAATACTCGCCTATCAGGCTGATAAAAGATGTATTTAGCGCGGTTGCAACAGCTTTTAGCACAGCCAGCAGTGCCGCGACGCTGCCAATCACGATGGATTGTCTGCAGGAAAACACGGGGGTATCGAATAAGGTAACAAGCTTTGTGCTGCCGTTGGGTGCGACGGTGAATATGGACGGAACCGCATTATATGAGGCTGTGGCTGCTATGTTCATAGCTCAGGCTTATGGCATAACATTGACTGTTGGGCAGCAATTAGTGATTATGGCCACGGCCACACTTGCATCGATAGGGGCTGCTGCAATTCCGGGAGCGGGTCTTGTAACGATGGTTATTGTACTAAGGGCGGTGAATTTGCCATTGGAGGGGATTGGTATGATTTTGGCAGTTGACAGATTATTGGATATGCTGCGGACGGCGGTGAATGTGTGGGGTGACTCGTGCGGAGCAGCGATTGTTGCACGATTAGAGGGGGAGCAATTAGGGGGGTCTTAAATCAAAGACACAAAAACGTTGTAAAACAGGGGGCGAAAGTGTGTAAAGGTTTGTATTTTTTTGTATAAGTGCGCGCTATTTTTGTATAAACGTGACCTTTTTTTGTAGAAAAGTACCCAAAAATTTGAGGATTTTGTGTCGCTTTGTTCATGGTTCGTAGTTCGGAGAAGACAGAAAAAGACAAATTAAAAATCAAAATGTAAATAGCAAAACTACATATAAAAATTTAAAAATAGTAAAGGTTGTTGCACATAAAGATAAAAGGTATTTAAGTAATTAAGCAATTACTTACGGGGTCGATCAACGCATAAGAAGACAGAAGACAGAAGTCAGAATAGATTCTAAATCCTAAGCTCTAAATCCTAAACAAATTCGAATTAACAAAATACTAAATACAAAAGCAGAATACAGAACACAGAGTTAGTAGCTGCCGGGAGGAATGGGGCAGTTGGAAAATTTGGCGGAATTCACTTGACAGGGATATTGCCGTGTGCTAAGATAGCTAGTAGAGATAGGCGGGTTTGAGAGGTTTTTATTATAACCTTAGGTCGCCATCATATTTTTCTATCTCATTTCATCTCTCAAGCCCTTTTGCAGAGAAA
>CAYSLN010000217.1:0-3877 GCA_964431825.1 uncultured Pirellulales bacterium
CAATACGATGCCCTCGGGCATAAAGAGCACCACAGGAGCTGAAAGACTGATACCTTCGGATTCAGCCGACCACCATGCGATTGTTTCGTTTATTCCATCATCCAGGACCATAAGTTCAAACGGCTCGCCGCTCTGTGCCCCATTATAAAGCTCCGATGCCAGGTATATCAGATACTGGTGAATCTGCCCTTGCTCGTAGTCGGCAGGACCAACTTCAATCGGTTCATATCGTGAGGGTCTGTACACCAGCAAGGCGAAGATGACCATCGCTACGGCCAGGTCGATCAGAAGCCAAAACACTATTTTTTTGTATCGTTCTTTTTTCCTTATTGCCAAGGCTGTCCCCGATACTCAATTAATCTTGAATAATAGATTTCCGTCTTGCCTAAAACTGTCTGCCTGATTATAGTGATTTGAAGATTTGGTAAAAGGACTTTTCCGGCTCCACTTTTGTCGGGAGGAGTACTAAAGCTGCGTGGGATTTGTTGAGGATTTTAGATATCCTCTATAAAAGAAAGGAAGTACTACTAAGAGATGGCAAGTCATTTTGGAGACAGGCTCTGTGAGGCCGTAGAAAAGAAGAGAAGTTCTTTAATTGTAGGCCTGGACCCTGTTTACAGCAGGTTGCCCCCGGCGATAAGAGGCCATCGCCAGATGAACGATGAGTTTGATGCTGCTTCGGCAGTCGATGCAGTCTTTGATTTTTGCACACAGGTCATGCGAATCGTCGCGCCGATGGTACCGGCCGTGAAAATAAATATTGCCTTCTTCGAAAAGTATTTCTGGGAGGGTTTAGAGACGTACTATTCGCTGATTTCCGAGGCTGAGAACCTGGGCCTGGAGATAATCGGCGACGTAAAACGCGGCGACATAGGCCATACCGCGGAAACTTACGCTGCTGCTCATCTGGAAAATCCGGAACTTGCGGGCCTTGAAGATACCCTTACTCCCGATGCTATAACCATCAATGGCTATACGGGGACTGATGGTATCGAGCCTTTTGCTGATGTGGCTACCCGGCAGGGCAAAGGTGTCTTTGTGCTCGTTCGCACCAGCAATCCTTCCGCAGCCGCCATTCAGGATTTTGCAAGTGCTGATGGCCAGATGATGTACGAAAAGATGGCTGAAATAGTAGGCCAGATCGCCAACAAGGACGAGCGAATCGGGAAACACGGCTTTAGTAATGTTGGAATGGTGGTGGGCGGTACTGCGCCGGAAGTAACAACTAAGCTACGCAAAAAGTACGATAAGGTATGGTTCCTCGTGCCGGGCTACGGCTCGCAGGGCGCCACCGCTGCCGACTGCGTGAGGTTCTGCAAAACCAACGGCACGGGAGCTTTGATTAACGCATCTCGCTCAATAATCTATGCTTATGAAAAGCCGAAGTACAAGGACCAGTTCGGCGACGACTGGAAAAGATGCATTGAGCAAGCCGTGGTCGACGCGAAGGTCGATTTGGCAAAAGCTATGCAGACATTGATTTAGAAGAAACTAAAACGTCACACACAACGCACAACATCCTGTACGCAATGCGAGATACGAGATACGAATTTGCCGGCAAAACAGTCCTGGTTATGGGCTTGGGACGCTTTGGGGGTGGAGTTGATGTTGCTGAATTTGCCGCGAGAGCGGGTGCTAAAGTGATAGTATCGGATTTGGCCCCGGCGCGGGATTTAAGCGGTTCTATACACAGGCTCAAAGAATTTTCTGGAATAGAATTTCACCTCGGTTCGCACGAACCGGCTGACTTCAAGCAAGCGGATATTATTGTGGCCAATCCCGCTGTGCCCGGCGATAATGAATTTCTCGAAATCGCCCGACGGGCCAACAAATTCGTCACATCCCAGATGAACATCTTTTTTGAATTGTGTCCCGCAAAGATAATCGGCATAACAGGGGCCAACGGGAAGAGCACGACTGCTGCACTGATAGCGCATATACTCAAAAATGCAAGCGACAAGCATGTTTGGCTAAGTGGTAATATCGGCAATCAACCGTTACTGACGATGCTGGACCAAATCAGCCCCGATGATTTAGTTGTGCTGGAGCTGTCGAGTTTTCAGCTCGAGCAATTGGCGCAGATTAAAAGGGCCCCGGAAGCAGCTCTTTTGACAAACCTGACGCCAAATCATCTCGACCGTTATGGTACATTTGCTAAGTACTGTGCTGCAAAGGAGAATATCTTCAAATTTCAAAAACTTGACGGCAAATTCCCTGCTGTTTCTATCTTCAATGCCGAAGATAAAATGGCATCAGAGTGGTTTGAAAAGTACAAGACCGACTCGGGCAGAATCTGCATCGGGTTTTCAGTTAGCGATGTAAGTGACGAAATTCGCAGTGCTTTTGTCCTGCCCGGCCGGGCTAACCTTTCGAACCTCGCTGCCGCCGTTGTCGTCGCTAAGCACTTTGGTCTCGGCGATAACCGGATTAAAAGTTCTCTACCTGATTTCAAATCGTTACCTCATCGCCTTGAGCTGGTCGGTGAAATAAATGGCGTTCGCTGGTATAACGATTCCAAAGCTACTACGCCACGAAGTGCAATTGCCGCGTTGGAGGCCTTTGAGCGGTCTGTTATTGTCATTGCCGGCGGGTATGATAAGAATATACCCTTCGATGAATTCGGCCAGGCTATAGCTGCTAATGCCAAGGCGGCCATTCTAATAGGCCAAACCGCTGAAAAAATTGCAGCTGCGATTGACATCTGCCCAAAACACAGGGCAAAAATCGAGTTTGCTGATTCGCTCGAAGAGGCAGTTAATTTGGCGGGACGTCTGGCAGAAAGTAGCGACGTTGTTTTGCTGAGCCCCGCTTGTGCAAGCTATGATATGTTTGATAATTTTCAGCAGCGTGGGGAGAAGTTTATCAGACTTATACACCAGAACCTCGATAGGTTATAGGAATATCCTCGCAAAAAAGTAAAAGACCGCAAAAAAAATTCAGCTTACCCAAACCGCAAATTATGCTGCGGATGTACTAAATCTGCCTTCTTAGCCAAGCTACCGATGATTTTTTCGGAAAATACTTCATAAAGCCGCTCTATATATCTGTCGATTTCCAGAACAATAGAACGAGAGGCTTCGGGGGTTTGATTGAGGTATTAAAAGTGGACACAAATAACGAGCGGAGAACAGAACAAAGACTGCGTTATCATT
The DNA here is from genome assembly GCA_964431825.1 of uncultured Pirellulales bacterium. Taxonomy (GTDB): domain Bacteria; phylum Planctomycetota; class Phycisphaerae; order Sedimentisphaerales; family Anaerobacaceae; genus CAYSLN01. Next base: position 3,153 of record CAYSLN010000217.1, read on the forward strand.
GGCCTATCTGGTTTGCTGAGAACTTTCACGAAGAACTCGCGCAGGGCCAAATGCTTGATATTTCCAGCAGAGGTGCAGCTTTTACGTGCTACACCCACGAAGGTTCCCCATACCCCGGCCAGCAAATAACCGCTCGTTTTAGTGTTCCCCATTACGGCCCAGAAGATTCCTTCGATATGACAGACTTCACCCGCTCGGCTCACATCTGTCGAGTCGATGATGTAAACGGCTACCTGCATCGTGTTGCGATTCAGTTTGCCGAGCCGTTACCTTTCAAGCCCGGCGAACAGGCCCTCGATGGAGTCGAATCTGCCGTTTGACTTCTATTCACTAACCACAAGTCGACGAAATACATCCCCTTCAGTCGCCGGCCAAAAAATCACTTAATTTATAACGGCTGACAATCCGGGTCGAAAGGATTGCCACAATTCAGCCAGCACTCGGCGGTTGCGGCAAAATCCAAAAAGTTAACATAGCAGTCTCCGTTCGAGTCACCAGGAATTATGCCTGAGCATTGAAATATAGTAAATACATCGTCGCTGGTATCGTTCACACTCGGACGACCTGGACAGCTGACACGCACAAGGCATTCCTGGGAATTTGCATTCGGGACTTCCCACTCGTATGAGCCGGTGTTGCCTATCGTATCGATGGTTGTCCAGCCGGTGCCATTATTAGTTGAATACTCAATGAGCACACTCTCCATAGTGCCAGTAGTTTCCCAA
>CAYSLN010000218.1:0-2540 GCA_964431825.1 uncultured Pirellulales bacterium
CTAACCGCCCAGCCCGGACAAACGAAAGTAACAACCAACACCAAAGTTATAATTACACTTGTTCTCTTTCCGAGGCGACATTTGTCTCTCATAACAACTCCTATGATAAAGAATCAAACTTCAACAGCCCAAAACGAGATGTCGGATACTCATGAAAACAGTAAGTAGTTAAACAATTGGTGTGAGCAGCTCATTAACCAGGTAACTACTTAACCAAATTATGAAAATCGAGAATCAAGCATCGATATTCGCATTCTCATATCTGCATCTTTGTTTTTGCTATTGTTTTTCTACGGTTATATTAATGATCTTTTTGTCGATAACGACTGTTCCGGTTTCCAGGCTCTTTTCGAGCCAATGTTGATATGGCAGGGTTTTCAGTGCCCTTTTGTCGTTCTGCAGGACCAACGCCTTTGTCGCCGGCAGGTCAGGCAGCTCAGCCTTTTCTACCGTGACGCCACTGGGCGGTAAAACCATGAGGCAATACAATTTGTCCCGCTTGAAGCTCAAAGCATCCTTTAATGCCTTAACCAGACTCTTCGTATCCTGTGCAATGAACCTGTATGGAACGGCTTTTCTAAGAAATCGTTCATATTCGGATGAGCCGCACACAATCAAGTTATATTTTCCTGGTGTTAATTCGTCGGGTACTTTCAAGCTGAACTGGTATTTTTTCTTTTCCGCCAGGAAAGATTCCAGAACTGTTTCGATCCTGATTTCCTGACCGGCCTTGACCTTTGAATCTGACACATCAACCAGCCAGATATGTGAGATGATATTTTTAGGCTCTATTCGGATGTCAAAATCAACTGACTTTATGTCAACCTTCTTGAACGGATTATTCATAAGCAGCTCAATTGAGCCGATACTTTCCGCCAGCATCTCGGTTAGGCCGCGCGATGTCGAGACGTTTTCAAACGTAATAGGTTCAAAGCCCTCCACGCCAATAGTAACTTCATACTCAATCATGTGGTCCGGCGGCAAAGTGCCGAGTTGCAATGCTGCTCCACTTGCGGCCAGACCAAACAACCTCGGAGTAAACGACCGATTGTAAGCAACGTCACAGTTGTAAACTCGGGGTTCTATGTCATTGTAGCGGTCTATCCGTATCGTCAATGGTATCATTTTGGCCTTTGCGCCAATCCGCCCTAGGACCGCCTTCGACTCGTCCGCTGTTAGGGCACCGACTGTTTCTACCGGACTGGCAAACTTAAAAGAGCGAGATACAGTTGATACTACCGTGTGCACTTTACCTGTGGCCATTGGCAAATCTACCTGCCCATAACCAAGCATATGATGCCCGAATCCGTACACTTTGTCGTCTATAACTTCGGTTACAGTCCCAACTGCGGTCATTGATATATCACCGCTTACCAACGGCACGACAAGACAGCCTCCGGGGACTAATTGCGCCTTTTTGCCAACGGCGGTGGATTGACTACCGCCACTCCCACCTGCAACGACCATCAGTCCGAAAGGTTCAACCAATTCGCTCAGTTGTTCACAAGCTTCGCTTGGCAAACCGGAGATAATCAGAGGACATGGCAAAGGATTAACACCGCCAGGATTATGACTTCTCCTGGAAAGTCCATTTCTAAATTGTTTGTCAATCTCGGCGAAATCAATTGGCTTGGTAAAATCAAATGCAGACCATATTTCCTCTGCCATTTTGCTTTGTGAGAACGAAGCGGCAGGGGTGGTTTGTCCGGAATGGCCGGCTTGTGGTCCCCGCCCTACTTTGAGCATTTCCTCGATTGGTGTTACACCGTAAAGCGGGTCCTTGCTGTAAGTCCATGCAAAGGCCAGTGCCCCGGCTAATCTGCCGTCGATATAGACCGGTGAGCCGCTGCAACCTGCCACAGGACCTGTATGAATAAAACGCTCATCAGTACCCTCGACCAAAATCGCATCCATGCCGGGGTCTATATTACGCACTACATCTACGACTTTCAGACTAAACTGCTCAATGCCGGCAACCCCATACTCTGTAAGGCAATACGCCTCCATCCCAGGCTCGATTTCATCAAGGCCGATATATCTATCCGGTTCCCAGATGCCTTCTAATGACTTTGGAATATCGATTTTTTTATCTGATTGCTCATTTGCCTGACAGAGAGAACCTGCCCAAAGCACAGAAAGACAAAAAGAAATAATCAGTAGTCTTCGGGTTACCACTTTTGCCCTTACTATTAGCATAGAAGCCCTTTCGATTGATTATCCCTAAAAATTCTAACCGGTAAATGTTCCCATTGCAAGGCAAAAGAAATTTTGCTACAATGCCGAATTCGGTTTACAATTGAACGCCGTTGGAATTGGGAAATAATAGTATTGAATGGGAAACAGAGAAAAAAATGAAATCTGAACGTCATCACGAACTAAAAACTAATGAATTAGCCGATTGGCTAACCCACTTGCCGCAATGGGCCAAAAAGAACCTCACGACGATTATCGGCGCATTAATAATTATTGTTGTAGTTGGGTCCCTTTACTTCTGGAAGATCTACATGAAAAACATGGCCTCGGGTCGAGAGCAGCTAAAG